>JBBQBU010000087.1:0-15026 GCA_038318015.1 Chloroflexota bacterium
CCGGTGCCGTACGTGTTCTTCGACATGCCCGGCACGAATGCTGCCTGCCCGAACAGCGCCGCCTGCTGATCGCCAGCCACCCCCGCGATGGGCACCGCCACGCCGTCGAAGCTCGCCAGGGCCGGCCCCGCGACCTCGCCCAGGACGCCGCTGGACGGCTTCACCTCGGGCAGCAGCGAGGCCGGCACGCCGACGGCCTCCAGCAGGATGCTGTCCCAGCGCCGTTCGTGGATGTTGAACAGCATGGTCCGCGAGGCGTTCGAGGCGTCGGTGACGTGGACAGCCCCATCGGTCAGCTTCCAGAGCAGCCAGGAGTCAATGGTGCCAAAGGCCAGTTCGCCGACCTCGGCGCGCTCGCGGGCACCGGGCACGTTCTCCAGCAGCCACGCGATTTTGGTACCTGAGAAGTAGGCATCAATGAGCAGGCCAGTGCGCTCCCGCACGATTGGTTCAAGGCCGGCGAGCTTCAGGCGCTGGCAGATTGCCGCGCTGCGCCGGCACTGCCAGACGATGGCGGGATAGATCGGCTCGCCGGTCTTGCGGTCCCAGATGACCGTCGTCTCGCGCTGGTTTGTGATGCCGATGGCGGCGAGATTGCGCCCGGTGATGCCGGTCGCGGCCATCGCCTCGCGGGCGACGCGCATGGTCGTCTCGTAGATCTCGATGGGGTCATGCTCGACCCAGCCGGGCTGTGGATACGACTGATGGATCTCGCGGTCGGCCATCGCAATCGGCGCACCCCGCCGATCAAACACCAGCGCAGCCGAACCCGTGGTCCCTTGATCGAGCGCGAGGATGTATCCACGACCAGCGTCACTCACCGAACCGCCACCCCCGTGGGAGTATAGTCCGCGCCGCGCCCGACTTCGGCCGGATTGTATGCACAGTCATGCATAGGCAGGCGACCCAGGAGCCGCAGCGCACCGCCCCACCGACGACCAATACCACGTCGGCCCGGCCACCGCAGTGCCCCACGTGACACTCAGCGCATATCGAGGTCAGCGCCGCGAACACCGCCGCAGTGCCCGAGGTGACACCCGGCAAATTCCGGGTGCTGCTGACAGAGGGCGAGCCAACCGGGCGGGATGCCCAACCGTGGCATGTCGGAAGGATCTCACAAACCATCACCGCTCGAAATGTTCCACTCGGCGCTCAGGTCGTTCCACTCGGGGTTGCTCGCCTCAATCAGCGCGATCTTTTTCGCCCGCGTCTTGGCCTTCAGACTGTGCTCACGCTCCAATGCCTCACGTACGTCGCCCGTATCCTCCCAGAATACCAGCGACCGCGTCCGGTACTTGCTACTGAAACCTGGGACCGCTCCACGCTTGTGTTCATCGACACGACGCTCAAGGTCGTTTGTCGCGCCGATGTACAACACGCGCGTCTGACTGCTCATGATGTACACGAAGTACCGGTGCACTCGCGGCAGTGAATGAGACACTGATTCAGCCCATCGTGTGTGGGAGATCCTTCGCTGCGCTCAGGATGACATGGGTGGGTTGGTCAGGACAACGAGGGTGGGTCGATCACGCTGGCATAGGCGGAGGACATCTGCTCAATATTGCTGCGCTCAAGATGTCAAGGGTACGTCGATCAGGATGCCCAACACCCGAACCCACCAAGCGGTCCACCCGCTTTAGCCGACCCGGAAGCGCTCCACGGCGGCGCGGTCGAGCAAGATGCCGTTGCCCGTACGGTCCGGCAGCGGGATCATCCCGTCCTTCGGCTTGAGGCCGTCCAGCAGCAACCACTCGAAGTTGTAGATGTCCTCGTCCACCGAGAAGTATTCGACGGTCAGCGCGTTGGGGACCGCTGCCACCAGATGCACATGGATGTCCGCGTGCCAGTGCGGCGCAACTGGGATGTCGAACGTCGCGGCGGCATGTGCAACGCGCATCCACTCGCCCACGCCGCCCAGCACGCCCGCGTCCGGCTGGAGGATGTCCGCCGCCTTCTTTTCGATCAGCGCGCGGAAGTCCCAGCGCGACGAGTGAATCTCGCCGGTCGCGACGGGCCACTCCAGCGCCGCCGCAATCTGCGCGTGCCCGTCAATGTCGTCCGGCAGCAACGGCTCTTCCAGCCACCACGGATCGTACTTCTCGACGGCGCGGGCGAACCGCAACGCCTCAGAGACCGTGCGCCAGGCATTGTTCGCGTCCAGGCCCAGGCGCGAGCGCGGCCCGATCATCTCACGGGCGACCCGCACGCGCTCCACGTCCACGTCGAGCGGTGCGCCCCCGACCTTGATCTTGAAGTCAGTGAAACCAAGCTTCAGGTAGGTGGCAAACTCCCGCTCGATGTTCTCCAGCGGGTCGCCGGCGCGGTAGTAGCCGCCCGACGCATAGGCCGGCACCGCGTCGCGGAAGCCGCCGAGCAGCCGGTACAACGGCTGGTCGGCTACCTTGCCGACGACATCCCAGATAGCGATGTCCAATGCCGAGAGCGCCCGCAGTAGGAACCCGCGCCGCCCGATCAGCAGATGTTCCTGAAACAGTTGCGCCCAGATCTTCTCGGGGGCCAGCGCCGGGCCGCCGACGAGGCGCGGCGCAAAATACTCGTTGATGAAGGTGGCGCACAGCCGGCCACCGGTCGTGCCGGTGTAGGTGTAGCCGACTCCGACGATGCCGTCGTCGGTGGTCACTTCGACGAGCACGAACTCGCGGGCCAGCACTTCGCGGGTGGCGATGCGGGTCGGCACCTTCAGCGGCACCGCAACGGGGATTGCCACAACCGAGCGGATGGTTGGCGACGATGGCATCAGACTGCTCCTTCTGCGGACGCGCCGGCCTCAGACACGTCGGCTACGGACGTGCTGGCGAGCTTCGCGCGGATGCTCTCGACGGTCAACCGCAACCCTTCGTCCAGGTTGACGAGCGGCTGCCAGCCAAGCTCTTGCCGCGCGCGCTCGTAGGTCAGGAAGATGCGGTAGACCTCGCCGCTAAGCTGTGCCCCATGCTGGCGTGGCTCGCCGTAGCCAATCAGTTCGGCCAGCCGGTCGAACAGGCCGTTCACCGACGTACTGACGCCGGTGCCGATGTTGTACATCCGGCCGCTGCCCTTCGTGAGCGCCAGCACGTTCGCGCGGGCCACGTCGCCCACGTACACGTAGTCGCGTTCCTGCTCGCCGGTGCCGTTCACGACCGGCTGACCGCCTTGCAACATCAGCCCCGCGAACACCGCGATCACGCCGGCCTCGCCGCGCGGATCCTGGCGCGGCCCGTAGATGTTGGCGTACCGCAAGATGGTGGTGTCCAGGCCGAAGCTGTGGTGGTACAGCATGCAGTAGTGCTCAGCGGCGTGCTTGTCCGCGCCGTACGGGCTGAGCGGCTCGACCGGGTGGTCTTCGTCAACCGGCAGGTATTGCGGCTCGCCAACAGCCGCGCCGCCGGTCGCCGCATAGATCACCTTGCGCGCGCCGTGCTTCCGCGCCGCCTCCAGCACCTGCAGCGAGCCGATGACATTTATCATCGCGTCGCGCGGCGGGTCTTCCATCGACAGCCGCACGCTGGCCTGCGCGGCGTGGTGGCTCACGATTTCCGGGCGCTCGGCGGCGAACACCCGCTCCAGATCGGCGGCGTCGCGAATATCGGCCTCATACAGCCGCGCGGCGGAGTCCAGATTCCCGCGCGAGCCGGTCGTGAGGTTGTCCACAACCGCGACATCAAGTCCGGCCTCCAGGTACGCATCGACAACGTGCGATCCGATGAACCCGGCACCGCCGGTGACCAGGACGCGCGTCTTGGCTGCTGTCGCCATATCCCCCACAGTCTCCAGCCGCCTTGACCGACGGCGCGACAATCTTACCGGCTTCCCGAACACACAGCCGACACGTCGTCGGTTGTGCGGCGCTCAACGGCCGGCGCAACAGGAGCGTCACGGCTCGGTCCCAGAAGCCCAATGTGCTTGACGGCCCTATTCTTCTGTCGCGTATCATCGCGCCGCTGCCTGGGACGCGTTATCGTCCTGCGATGTGGGGCAGTTGTTGTGTTCGAGAACGTACGTGAGCCGAGTCTTTCGCCAGTCACGGTCGGGCGGGTGGCGCGTGAACGCCATCGTGCTGGCGCTTGTCTTGCTCGTGGCCTGCGCCCCACGTCCGGTCGAGCGACCACGCGAAGGCGCACAGCCCATCGTCGGCAGCACGCCAGTGCGGCTCGAAAACGCCGTGCCGCCAACCCTCGCTGCGGCCGCCGGCTTCGCCACCCAGACGCCAACGCCCGAGCCGGTCGCCGCCCCGTCGCCGGCGGCCTCGCCACCACCCGCCATCGCAGCCAGCCCGGGTGCGTCGCCGGGCGGCGTCGCGCCGATCATTGCCGGACTACAGCCAGCGCCTGGCGCGGCGCTGCCGGCCGGTGATGTCGCCATCGGTGCCCGTGTCACCAGCACCAGCGACCTCATTGAAGTCCTCGCCTTCATCGACGGTGAGTCCATTCCCATCGACATCGGCGGCCAGAACGTGCGCATGAAGATGGTCAACTTCGTCCGGTCATTCGTCAGCGGCACGCACGAAGTACGCATCCAGGCGCGTGACGAAACCGGTCAACTTGGAGGATACCGCTGGCAGTTCAGCGTCGGCACCGCCCGGCCGCCTGCCGCTGCGCCGGCTCCAGTGCCCACCGCACGGCCGGCCGCGCCCGCAGCACAGACTCACACACCACTGGTCGTGCCGACCCGCCGGCCGACCGTCGCCCCGGCCCCGGCCGCAAAACCGACAACCGCGCCGCCTCGCTAATTGGCGCGCATCTTACATGTCCGCGCGGTGCACATCCGATCTGGTGCACGGCACGTATACCGTGTAGTACCGTGCCCCGACACGCGGCTTGACAGTACAGTCACCGTGAATGTTGCCCGCCTCTCGGGCGACCAGCTTGCTTGTAGGAGCGCCGATGCCGAGGCGTGAGCCACGCAACCAACGGGTCTGGCTGCGAGACCCGTTTCTGTTCACCCTCTCGCTGGTGTCGCTGGCTTGCGTAACGATCTCCCTGGCGATCACCGGACGGCTGTTCAGCGACCCTGCCCTGATCGGACTGGCCGTCGTCTCGACGTTCCCGGCGTTCTGGCTGTTCTACCAGCGGCAGCGCGCCCTGACCGGCGGCCAGCCGAACGACCAGTACCGCCGCCGCTAGCGCATGCGGCCAGGACAGCTATCTCTGGTCGGTTAGACCGAGAGCCGCCGTGCATGTCTTGGCATCCTGGCGCACGGACCATGCCGCAGGAAGCGATAGCAGACAGATGAAAGCGGCTCGCACGCCGACTGGGCCGACGTTAAAAGCCGGCTGCTGTGCCGCCCCCGACAAAGGTCCGCCAGGAACCGCAGCCGTCCACGACAGTCAGGAAAACCGTGGCCGCTTGTCCGGCGACGGTCCGGCGGATCGTGAAGTCCGTCACGACAGTGTTCGGTGGAAAGGTCACTGTCTGGCCACTGGCGATGGACTGGCCGTTCAGCGTGACGGTGGCGTTGTCGAGTACGCTGAACTGTAACCGCTGGAGGAAGTTGTTCGTCTGCGTGTTCAGCGGCGTGGCCTCCACGTGCACGGCCAGCTCTCCGCCGCCGACCGCTAAGGTAGATGTGACATTCGGGCGCGGCGAGCAGGCGACCACGACATCGTCGTTGGTGATCGTGCCGATGGCCTGAGCCGTCCCGAGCGTCGCGTTGGTGGGGATTGAGAGGGTGACGGTGAACGTCTCGTCCGGCTCGAACAGCGTGTCGCCGAGCACCGGCACGGCGATGGGCTGGCTCGTGACGCCAGGCGCGAAGGTCAGGGTGCCGCTCGTGGCCGTGTAGTCGCTGCCGAAACTGGCGGTGCCGTTCGTCGTGGCGTAGGCGACGGTGATCTGCTGGCCGCTCGGATTGGACAGCACGGCTGAGAAGGTGGCGGACGTTGGGCCGGCGTTCCCCTCGGCCACGCTCACGTTCGCGACCGATACGAAGGGGGTCGGGTCGTTGTCGAAGATGGTGAGCAGGGCCAATGACTGCGCCCCGATGGCGGCGCCGCCGGTGGGGCTGCCGAGGGTCAGGGCGACGGTCTCGTTCGGCTCCTTCAAGGCGTCATCGACGATGACGACGCTGATGGTCTTGCTGGCGGCCTCGCCGTCGGCGAAGCTGACCGTGGACGTCGTCGCCGTGTAGTCACTGGGGGCCAGGGCCGTCCCGTTTGCCGTGCTGACCGTCGCGCCGACGCTGCCTTCTGAGCCGCCGGTGCGTGTCACCGTGATCGTGGCGTTGCCGTCCCCCTCGCCGACCGAGAACGTGGCGGCCCCCAAACCGAGCGTGCCGAGCGACCGTTCGTAGGCCCCGGCGTCGCAGCGGGCACCGGCCGGGCGGGACTGTCCCCGCTGGTCGGTGGTGATCGACGCGCTGTTAGCCTGACCGGTGAGGGTGCACGCGCCCTGGACGGCGTCCAGAGCAGGGCTGCCCACGAGCAGCGCGTGCGTCTGGGTCGGCCCGCCGTTGTTCGCGAGCGGCCCCACCAGGATCGCGCCGTTGGCGATCTGCTGGTCGCCAGTCCCGGCCAGCCCACACGACGTGTCATCGGCCACGTTCGAGCCGAGCGAAGCGACCGAGCCGGCGCAGTTGGCCCCGGACACACCCGTGTCAAGGAGCGTCGCTCGAAGAGATACCGTTCCACCGTCGTTGTCGATGCCGCCGCCATCGGGGGCCGAGTTGCCGCTGAGAGTGCTGTTCGTGACGGCCACCGTGCCGCCGAAGACCAAGATGCCGCCGCCTAGATTGGGTGCCGAGTTGCCGCTGAGAGTGCTGTTCGTGACGGTCAGCGTGCCGACAATGATGGAGATGCCGCCGCCGCCTTGATCGGCCGAGTTGCCGCTGAGCATGCTGCCCAGGACGGTCGCGGTGCCGTTAAAGACCAAGATGCCGCCGCCGGCGTTGGCCGAGTTGCCGCTGAGGGTGCTGTTCGTGACGGTCAGCCTGTTGGAGCTGGTGATGCCGCCGCCGTTACCACTGCTCGAGTTGCCGCTGAGGGTACTGTTCGCGATGGTCAGCGTGCCGTTGTTCTCGTTGTTGATGCCGCCGCCGCGAAAGCCTGAGTTGCCACTGAGAGTGCTATCCGTGACGGTCATCGTGCCACTGTTGTTAATGCCGCCGCCGCTGGCGGCCGCCGAATTACTGCTCAGGGTGCTGTTCGTGACGGTCATCGTGCCTCTCAGGTTGTAGATGCCGCCACCCCGGTTGTTGCCACCAGAGGAGGCCACGTTGCCACTGAAGGTGCTGTTCCCGACGGTCACGGTGCCGCCGTCGTTAAGGATGCCGCCGCCGGCGTTGGCCGCATTGCCACTGAAGATGCTGTTCATGACGGTCAGCGTGGCGCCGATGTTGATGCCGCCGCCGTTGTTGATGCCGCCGCCGGCGTTGGCCGAGTTGCCACTGAAGATGCTGTTCGTGACGGTCAGCGTGGCGCCGTTGTAGATGGCCCCGCCGTCTAAGATTGCCGCGTTGCCACTAAAGGTGCTGTTCCCGACGGTCAGGATTCCGCCGTTGTTGATGCCGCCGCCGTCAGTGGCCGAGCCGTTGCGGATCGTCAGCCCGGAAATGCCGACAGTCCCGCTGTCAACCTTGAGCACACTCGTTGCCGACGCCGTACCCTTCTGGCCGTCAATGATCGTGCTGGCAGCGCTGTTGCCAGTGATCTGCACGCTGTGCAAAATGGTGATAACGCCATTCGTGAGCAGGACCGGCGTGCCGTCGGTGCCGGCCGTGAACATGATCGCGTCATTCGTACCATACGCACCCGTGGCGACGCAGCCGCCAGTACCATTGCTGCCAGCGTTCACAGCGGCGACGGCTTCGCGCAGGGAACAGGCCGCACCGCTGCCACTCTCATCAACGGCGGTGGTTACCTGGATGGTGGCCGCGAGGGCCGGCGTCACGCCGGACAGCCAGCAAAGGGCGGCGAGAGACGCGGCCACCGCCAATAGCCGTGCGCATGCGACCAACATCTCTAGCGCTCCCCAGGCCATCCGCGACCCGTGGCGCATGATAGCGAACGCCGACCAATCCCACCATACGCCGGCACCAATCCGACCGCCGGCACCGGCACGAGAGAGCAGGGATGGTCGTGACCTCCGCTCTGGGCTGGGAAGGAAAGCCGCCGGTGCCCTACCGGCGGCTGACCCAGGGACGCAGTTCCTGCCCAGAGATGCTGGTAGTGGGCCAGCCAATAAGCCTACGCCTCGTCGGGCAGCCGCAGCCGATAGATGCGGACCTGCTCCGCGATGCCCTTCAAGCGGGCCAGAGCAAGTTCCGGCCGCACGCCAGACTCCGCTATGACGGCCTGCGCTTCCGGCGTCTCGCAGACCTCAGCCGTCGCCGCCACTTCGCCGCCGCCGGCCTCGTGCTCTACCCGCGCCGCGATGTTGACGGTCGTGCCGAAGTAGTCGAGCCGGTCGTTGGCCGTAACGGCAACGCACGGCCCCTGGTGGATGCCGACGCGCACCAACGTGGTCGGGTCGGCCTCGCCGCGCAGGTCCAGCCGCCGAATCTCGCGCTGGATGGCGAGGCCAGCCGCCAGCGCGTCGCCACCGGTCGGGAAGGTCGCCATCACTGCGTCACCAATCGTCTTGACAATGGCCCCATTGTGATCCGCAATCGCCCCGCCCAGAATCGCGAACTGATCCTGCACGATGCGGAACGCCCGCGCCTGCCCCACCCGCTGATAGAGTGCCGTCGAGCCGGTCAGGTCGGTGAACAGGAACGCCAGCCGCGTGACACCGAGTTGCAGCCCCGGTGCCAGCACCTCCGACGAGAACAGGTCGCGAAACTCCGGCATGGTGCTGACCACAGCCGCCGTTGCGATAGTGTCCGGCCAGCGCGTGTCTTCCAGCACGAACGTCGTCGGGGTCGGTAGTGAGTTGACCACGCGCACGGTCAACTCGCCGGGTTTGGCCGTGACGTGGCGCGGCTCCACGCCATCCGCGCTAATCGTCAGGCTGGCCGGCACGCTTGCTGCGTCCGGCGAGACATCGAGGCCGCCGGTCTGCGCGGCCCCCGGCGTCCGGATGCGATACAGCCCGGCCGTCACCTGGCACACCACATCCTGCTGCTCGCCGGCGGCCAGCGGCACCTGTGCCACGACGTGCGGGGTCTTCATCGGGCCACCGACGCAGAACTCGCGGACATCAACCGTCCGGATCGCCGGTGCAGGTGAGAAGCGGACTTCAACCAATTGGTCGAACGACGCATCGAAGACGATGTTGCACGCTTCGCAGTGTGCGTCCGCGCGGAGATCACGCAGCGCCTGCACCTCTGACTTGCCGACCCGGCAGCCGGGGCACAAGACGTCCCAGGACATCGTCAGCAGGCCGGCGACGGTCGCCTGCAAGCAGACGGCCAGGGTCGCCCGCCGGTCCTCACCCCAGCGGTCGGCAAGCTCGAACGGCCGCATGCGGGCCACATCCTCGTCGCGGGCCGTCGTCACATGGTCGCAGAGGCGGTCGATGATGACCTTTGAGCCGCCGGCCGCCACCATCCGCCCGACGACATCCCAGGTGCGGTCTGGCGGCTGCCGTTTCGGCGCGAGATTCGGGAACGGGTCGTCGCCCTGGCCGGCCAGATAGCGGTCGAAGATGGCCGTCTGCGCCACAATCTTGTCGATGGACCGCTGGCCGAACCCGGTCGCGATGATCGCCCGGCCGGCGAGGTTGCGCGGCTCGATTTCGACGAAGACGCGCAGGTCCGTCTCCTCGCCTTCGCGCACCATGTCCACGCCGCCGACGATCCGCTTGAACGGCCCGCCGTGGAAGTCGCGGAAGAAGACGTAGCCGTACGGTTTGCGCCACAGGAACGGGTGCTCCGTCCAGCGGGCCAGCGGCACCCTCAGCACCGTAATGCTGGCCTCGATGCGTGAGCCGCCAGCCTCCAGCGGCGTAAACTCGTAATTGATGGGTGGCAACCCCAGCGCACGATTGAGCGTCGGGGTGTCGGCCAGCAGCGGCCACAGGGCCTCCGGCGTTGCCTTGAACCGGCCATGACTCTCAAATCGCTGAACTGCTGGCATCGGCCTGACCTCACCCCCGCCCGGACGCAGCACGCTGTTACCGTCAGGAGCGCATGCTGCCTACAGCGTACCCCCTTGCAGTATGCTGATGGCGTCATTCGAGACCAGCTTTCGGCGGTCACATGGCGGGCGCATCGCTGGTTCGTCCGCAAGGGACGCCGCCCCCGTCGGCATTGTGCACGGGCCGATGATGCGCTACGCTCGCCTCACCCCGCACAATGCACTGAATGATCGATTGCAGATTGGGGCGCGCACCGCTGCGCGAGCACTGGTGTCCGTGCCTCGCTGGTCTGGCTGACGAGGAGTACCGACCGTGCGTATCACCGAGATGAAGCTGACCCCCATCGCTGTGCCCGATCCCCCGCTCCGCAACTCGTGGGGCATCCATGAGCCGGTCTTCATGCGGGTCATCATCCAGTTGAAGACCGACAACGGGCTGGAAGGCCTCGGCGAAGCGCCCGGCGGCGGCGCGATGGTTGCCTCATTGGAGGCCGCGCGCAGCCACATCATCGGCATGGACCCGTGGCAGCTTGAGCCGCTGCGCGTCACGCTCCGCAACGCGCGGCTCTACTCGGCGCTCGAAGAGGCGTGCCTTGACCTGATCGGCAAGGAGACCGGCCGCCCAGTCAGCGACCTGCTCGGCGGCACGATCCGCACGAAGGTGCCGTGGGCCGCGTACCTCTTCTACAAGGAAGCCGGCGACGACGAATGGGGTGAAGTGCTGTCGCCAGAGTCCATGGTCGAACTGGCCCAGAAATGGGTTGACCGCTGGGGCTTCAAGTGCATCAAGGTCAAGGGCGGCGTGCTGGAGCCAGACGCCGAAGTTGAGACGATGCGGCTCCTGCGTGAGCGCTTCGGTCCGGCGATGGGCCTCCGGATCGACCCGAACGCCATCTGGTCGGTTGAGACGTCACGGCGCGTCGCGTACAAGCTGAAAGACATCGACCTGGAATACCTCGAAGACCCCACCTCGGGCATCACCGGCATGGCCGAGGTTGCGAAGGCGACCCACACGCCGCTCTCGACGAACATGTGCGTGACGGCGTTCGACCACATCCCCGAGGCGTTCCGCTGCAATGCGATCTCGGTGATTCTGGCGGATCATCACGTCTGGGAAGGTCTGACCGGCTGCGTCAAGATGGCGCGCTTCTGCCAGACGCTCGGCTGGGGTGTCGGCCAGCACTCGAACAGCCACCTCGGCATCACCATGGCCGCGATGATCCACCTGGGGGCGGCGGTCCCGAACATGCTGTACGCCAGCGACACCCACTACCCGTGGAACCCAGACGACATCATCAAGGGGCCGATGTTCGAAATCAAGGACGGCTATCTTGAGGTGCCAACCGGCCCCGGCCTGGGCGTAGAGTTGGATGAAGAGAAGCTGGCGAAGTACGCCGAGGCGTTCAAGCAGCGTCGCAGCCACGCCCGCGACGACGTAGCCGCCATGCGCGAGCGGTACGGCGACTGGTTGCCACTGAAGCCCCGTTGGTAAGACCGGCCCTCGGAGCGAGGGTCGGGTGGTATACTGGCGCGCGCCAGCAGATCGCGGTCGCGGCCCGTGAGCGTCGCGCCGGAGGAAGCATGTTCAAGAAGACCGAGGAATCCGAGTGGACCCGCTTCTCCCGGGCGCTCGGTGGCACGTCGTCCCCACCTGCGACTGAGGACGAGCAGTCGGCGGCGGACCAGATCGAGGAGCCACCGACGCTCGCACAGATGCCGGCGGCCGAGACGGCGGTCTACACGCCCCCGCCCGCGCCGCCGGCCGCGCCTGAGCAGACATACACGCCAACACCCGCATCCGCATCGTACGACCCGCCCGCCACAGCGGCTCCTGCCCCGGCACCGGCCCCGCAGCCCCTGTCGGTCAACCTCAGCCGCCCGTCGAGCCTGAGCCACGACGAGTCGGTCATCGGCGAGGGCGCGAACGTCGAGGGCACCGTGCGTTCGGAGCGGTCGATCCGTATCGTCGGGAGCGTACAGGGCGAGATCGAGAGCCGACAGCGCGTGGTCGTCGAGGAGACGGCGCGCGTCCAGGCCCGCATCACCGCCGAGCACGTCACCGTGCTGGGCGAGGTCAACGGGTCCATCGACTGCACCGGGCGCGTCGAGATCGCCTCTGGTGCGCGGGTCATCGGCGAAGTGACGGCGGGCACGCTCGTGATCCAGGAGGGTGCGTTCTTTGAAGGCGCGCTCAAGATGACCAACAACCGGGACGCCGGCCAATAGTTGCCATTGCTGCCAGCCCCACGCGGCTGGCGCGCCAGTCGCCCCGGTGCCTACAATCGGGCGCAGATCCTCTGAGGAGTGTCACACGTGGTCGTCAGCGAGGGCATGGAACTGATTATCGTCCTGCTCGTCATCCTGGCGAACCTCGTCGGCCTGGTCTGGCTGCAGAAGTGGTCCGGGCTGACCTGATCGTCAGATTCACCAGTACGAGGTAGCGGCCCGCTGAAGAGGCGGGCCGTTTTCATGCGCGGCGTCTCGCCACCCCGAGTCGTTCGCCGGCAGACGCCCTGGCCGGAGACACCAGCCTGTGCATGCATCAACAGCCGTCCACTCCCCTTGTCATCTGTCATCCTGGGCAGCGAGCTTGCGAGCGTCGCGCAGGATCTCACGCATGAGCGCGGCTGAACTGGCAGGTTTGCGGCAAGTTCAATCCGGGTAGATGGCGTCGGCGCAGTTCTGGTCAGCGGGCTTCGGGCCGGGCAGGCGCGGCGGCTCGCCATCGACCGGGCCGACGGCATCGGCGTCGATCCAGAAGTTGCCGCCAGAGTACGGATTCAGGACGTACAGGCGCGGGCCATCCTGCGGTCGCTCGACCCTGAACACGCAGAACTGCTGCGTCGTCGCGCCGAAGCTGACAACGCCGGACTCGCGCACCTGACCGCTCCACATCTCCGCCTCGCGGTGATTCTTGACCCAGTAGGGTGTGAAGGGCACCGGCGTCTCGGTCGGTAGCGCACTGGCGGCGGGCGCAGGGGTCGGCGATTGCAAGACCTCGGGCGTGGTGCGGAACGGATTCGGCGGCACGGCCGGCACGGCGTCACAGCCCGCAAGCAGCAGCAGGAGCACGAGCGGCAGCAGCCCGTACGCTCGGGCGGCGCACCGTCGCTGTGTCAGCATCGGGGGGTCATAGGGTCGCGGTCGCGCAGCATCGGACTCCAGCGGCGGGCGGCAGTTCTGGGCCGGGCCGGCCGGCAGCATTGTACCGCCCCCGCTGCACTGTCTCACCCCGCCCCCCCGCAAGCGGGAGAGGGGAACCCCTCCGCGCCACTCGCCACTCGCGAGCGTCCGTCAGGGGCGCGGCACCAGCGCGCCGCTCACCGGGCGCGGCAGCACCACCACGCACTCCCGGCCGGCAGCGCAACGCTCAGTCCTGACCGACACGGTACCCGCCGCTACGCTCACATCAACCTGCCCGTGGTCGCGGCGAGCCAGGAACGGCACCGCCAGATGGCCGCGCACTCGCTCCGCGCTCTGCTCGCCAACCAGCAGCAGCCACGATTGCGCCGGTAGGAGCCGCGCCCAACTGATGGCGCTCGTCGGCAACGCTCCGACCACCGCACCGTCGCCGGCGAACGTTGCCCACGCTGCACTCGGCTGGCCGGGGCCGGGCAACAGCACTGTCACGCCACCGGCCGAGATCACCAGATCCAGCACCGGACGGCCGCCGGCCAGCCGCGCGTCAAGGACAGCAATCTGCACGCCGCTGTCCGCCTCGAACTGTGTCCCCGCCGCGATACGGTCAAAGCGAATCTCGGCATGAGCCGCAGCGTCGTCACCTTCATCTACCGTGGCGCTGCCCAGCGGTGAACGAAGGGCCAGCAGATCAACGTTGTGACGCACGCCGTCTGGCCCGATCACCGCCCCGACGGTCGTCTCAGCGGCCGCGGCCAGCGCCCAGACGCTCGGTGCCAGCCCGAAACCCGCGTCGCCAGTCAACACCAGGACGGAACTGCGGCCCGGCGTCCGGACGAACGCGGCCGGCGGCTCAACGTCCAGCAGCGCAATCTCGACCGCTGGGGTGCCACCCATAGCGGGCAGGCCCACCATCGGCGGGAGGATCAGCACCAGCGCGCCGCCGGCCGTCGCGCTAACCAGCCACGCCGGCCGCACCCCCAGCGCCCGCAGATCGGCTGAGCCGGCGGCAACCCAGCACGCTAGCGCGGCATACCAGATCAGCGGCAGCCACGCTGGCGGGCGACCGACTGCCAGTTCGGCCCCCGGCAGCGTCGCCGCCCAGGTGATGATCGCCAGCAGATAGCTCGTCGGGAGCCATGCAACCAGCCCCAGCACATCCCCCAGGCCAGGCAGCCAGCCCAGGCCCGCCAGCGCCGCCCCCGCCGTCATGATCGGGACGATGGCCGGTGCTGCCAGCACATTGGCCGGCAATGACACCAGCGACAACCGCTGGAACGTGCCGACGATGATCGGCAGCGTAGCAAGCTGGGCCGCCAATGCCACCGCCAATTGCCCGCGCACGAATGGCGGCAGCCAGCGCATGCCGCGCTCAATCGACGGGGACAGCAGCACGAGGCCGGCCGTCGCAGACACCGACAACTGGAACCCGAGATCGAACGCCAACCCAGGATCCCAGGCCAGCAGCACCGCGCAGGCCAGTGCCAGCGCCGCCACGGTGTCCGGCTGGCGTCCGAACCCAAGCGCAGCCAGGGCAAACGTCGCCATCGTGGCGGCGCGCACCGCTGAAGGCGGCGCGCCGACCAGCAGCGTGTAGACCCAGACCCCGGCCATCGCTACGAGGCTTGACGGGCCGGGTCCGAGCGCCCGCCGCACCAGGAACAGCAGTGCGCCGGCTACCATCGCGGCGTTTGCACCGGAGACGGCAGTCAAGTGTGATGTGCCGGTCGTGGTCATGGCCGCGCGCACGTCCGGTGGCAACGTGGCCCGCGCTCCGAACACGATGCCGCTGACCAGCGAGGCGTGCGGCTCGGGCAGGACCGCCTGGGTGTTCGCCTCGAAGGCGGCGCGCGCCCGCACCAGCGCCTGCGTTGGCGT
>JBBQBU010000088.1:0-15023 GCA_038318015.1 Chloroflexota bacterium
ACCCGTGGCAGGCGGCCGAGTTGGGGAACGTGGTCGGGGCGCACGCCCTGATGGTCCAGGGCGACTTTGAGGGGTACCCGACCCTGGCCGAGGCCGAAGCGTTCATGGCGGGGCGGGCGAAGATCGCCCGATAACCGCGCAGATGACGCCTGGGTGACAGTGGTGCGGCCCGGGCTGTGGCACCATGTTGACGGCAGCGCAGCCGACGGCACCCCGATGGCGTTCGCGCCGCGACGGCGGCCGAACGAGCGAGAAACGCGAGGGACTATGAGCGAACAGTGGCGGCTGGTCTTCCTGGGGGGCGGCCAGATGGCCGAGGCCATCGCGCGGGGCGTGATCGCGGCCGGCCTGTTGCAGCCGGAGCAGATCGCGGCCTCCGAGGTGCGGGTCGCCCGCCGCGAGTACCTGGAGGCAAAGGTCGGCATCACGGCGTTCGCGAGCAACGCCGACGCTATCGCGTGGGGCGACGTGATCCTGCTGGCGGTCAAGCCGCAGGACACGGCGACGGTGCTGGCAGAGATCGGTGGGGCGGTGCGCGAAGATCAGGTGGTCGTGTCCATCGCCGCCGGCGTGCCGCTCTCGAAGCTGGAAGCGCCGTTCACAAAGGCCGTGCCCGTCGTCCGGGTGATGCCGAACACGCCCTGCCTGGTCGGGGCCGGCATGGCGGCCATCGCGCGGGGCAAGCACGCCAGCCCGGACCACGAGGCCCGGGTGCTGGGCATCTTCAACGCGACCGGCAAGGCGGTCATCGTGGCCGAAAAAGACTTGGACGCGGTGACGGCGTTGTCCGGCAGCGGCCCGGGCTACGTCGCCCTCATCGTCGAGGCGATGATCGACGGCGGCGTGCGTGCGGGCCTCGCCCGGGACATTGCGACCACACTGGCGGTGCAGACGGTCCTGGGGTCGGCGCAGATGCTCTCCGAGACGGGCACCCACCCGGCGGTGCTCAAGGACATGGTGTCGTCGCCGGGCGGCACGACCATCGCCGGCATTCACGCGCTGGAGCAGGGCGGGCTGCGAGCCGCCCTCATGGACGCTATCGTCGCGGCGACCGCCCGGTCGCGCGAGCTTGGGAGCTAACGGGTCATGGCTGGACTACTCGACGGGAAGACCGCGATCATCTTCGGCGTTGCCAATCGACGCAGCATCGCGTGGGCCATCGCGCAGGCACTGGCGGCCGAGGGCGCGAAGCTGGCGTTCACGTTCCAGGGCGAGCGCATCGAGGCCGGCGTGCGCGAACTGGCCGGCTCGGTCGGCAGCTCGCTGGTGCTTCCGTGCGACGTGACGAGGTACGAAGACCTGGACAACGTGTTTGACACGGTGGGCAAGGAGTTCGGCGGGCTGGACATCCTGATCCACAGCGTGGCCTACGCGGCGAAGGAAGACCTGGAAGGCCGCTTCACCGACACCAAACGGTCGAACTTCGCGATGGCCCTGGACATCAGCGCCTACTCGCTGACAGCGATGGTCAAGCGGGCCGAGCCGCTGATGGAGTCGCGCGGGGGCGGGGCCGTCCTGACGATGACGTACCTGGGCGGCGAGCGGGCGGTGCAGAATTACAACGTGATGGGCGTGGCGAAGGCTGCGTTGGATGCCAGCGTCAAGTACCTGGCGGGGGAGCTTGGCGCGAAGAACATTCGCGTCAATGCTGTCTCGGCAGGGCCGTTGCGGACGCTGGCGGCGCGCTCTATCGCGGGCTTCAACATGATGGAAGACCATTACGAGAAGCGCGCACCGCTGCGCCGCAACGTGGACGCGGCCGAGGTCGCGCAGACGGCGCTCTTCCTCTGCTCGCCGATGTCCACGGGCATCACTGGCGAGATTGTGCACGTAGACTCGGGGTTCCACGCGGTCGGCTTCTAGCCGGCGCTTCGGGCGTGCCAGCAGCACGCCTCTACGAGGCGCGAGCGTATCCCGGAATCTCGTAGGGGTTTGCCGCTGGCTAACTCGCCTCTCGCTCCTCACGAACGGCGACCGGACGTATGGCGGTCCCCAGGCGACGGTGATCCTCGAGTAGTCAGCGGGATGGGCGGGCGGCACGGTGGCGTGACCGTGCCGCTCGCCTGAGTCTATCCGCGCGCTGGCTCAGACGACTTCGAGGCCGTCCGGCCCCGGCAGGGCCGGGCGCGGCGACGATGTCTGGCGCAGGTAGTAGAACGCCGTTGAGGCGATGTCGTCCTGGAGCGGCAGGTACCGCCGCCCGGAGCGCCAGCCAAGTGCCTGGATCGTCACCCGCATGTCAGACGCGAAACGGATCGGGTCCATGATGTGCCAGCGGTACATACCGAAGCGCTGCTGGGAGCGGTAGAGGCCGTCGGTGCGTGTCACCTGGGGCAGCCCCATAAACGGCGTCGAGAACGGCGTGTACCCCTGGCTCGGCACGTCGAAGTTCCAGGCACCGCCGAAGTAGTCTTCGGTGCCGGTCCCGCAGATGGTCGGGTACGCCGCGTCGCCGTCGAGGTAGAACTTGATTTCGCCCTCGCCCCACCAGCCGCTAGTGTTCACGCCCCAGGCGATGTACGTCCCGACGTAGTGGCCGGCCCCGCGCAGGTCGTCCACCAGCGTGTGGACCGACTGGTACGGCAGCGGGTTGGAGCGCCGCCACTGGGCGTGGAAGTAGGCGAGGTCGTCCGGCACGTCGGTGAGGGTGTAGTTGATCTGGTAGTAGACGGTGGCGTCCTCAGTGGGCAGGGTGGGACGCGGCAGGTCGCCAA
The DNA here is from genome assembly GCA_038318015.1 of Chloroflexota bacterium. Lineage (GTDB taxonomy): Bacteria > Chloroflexota > UBA6077 > UBA6077 > JACCZL01 > JADZEM01. The sequence continues at coordinate 2,715 of JBBQBU010000088.1, forward strand.
TCGGGAAGTTGCCGGCCTCCGCGCGATGTTCGAGGGTGATCCGCGCGCCGGTCCGGAACGGCATCTCCCAGAAGCAGTTCATCCCGCCGTTCGGGTTGACGGCGACCGGCAGCGAACTGACCTGGGCAAACTGCCCCCAGCCACTGCAGAAGAAGTCGCCGAGCGGCACCTCAACGGCGGGCGCTGGGTCGCCGTCCCAGAAGAGGCGCAGCACCAGCCGCCGCCAGTTGACGTAGTGGGTGGTGATCCAGATTTGTTGGATCGCGCCAGCGCCGGCGATCTCGGCCAGGGTCGCCGTCTCGCCGGGTGCCATCCGGATGCTCGGGGAGACTTTCCACCCCTGCCCCAGGTCACGCGCGGCCTCGGCCCCGGTCCCTTCGGTCGCCATGCCGCCCCGGCCCTTCGCACCGTCGAAGTTCTCGGGGCTGATCGAGCGGGTCTGTGCGTGCGAGACTCGCGCCAGGTTGCCGAGGCCCATCCCCAGGCCGTTGAACGCCGCCATGCTGCTGCTCCCTTGCTATCAGTGCTGTCAGGTCGCGGGCTGCCCGGTCGGGACACCAGTAGCAGAACACCAGTACCGTTCGGTCCGGCCCCGCCCGCCGCGACCGCGCAACCCCGTTGTTACGCCTGTTACTGTGGGCGAGTTGGCCCGCTCCGAACAAGCGGCGGGGATGGCGGCCGACGCGCTGAAGTCGGGCAGCGAGAGGGTCGGGCTGCTGCTGACCTCAGCCCTGCTGGCGCGCATCGTTCACCAGCGCGGCGCGACGGCAGCCTGCCGATATTGCTGGCGCAGACGATGGACCCAGTTATCGGGGCCGTCGAGGCGGCTGGCTTCGTGGAGACGCGCCGCTCGCAGGTCGAACGGGTCGAGCGCGCGGCCGAGCCGGACCGGGCGCGCTGGAACGAGCGGTACGTCATCACCGCCCGTTGTCCGATGTAGGCAAGGCATGGCATTCGTCACCTGGGCGGCTCCGCGAACGGGTCGCTGAAGCGCGGATCGCGGACGAATTCCTCGTAGGTTAGGCTTGCCAGCGACGGGTGTGCGTCAGGTTTCCGCTCGCCGATGGGGTCGGCACACGAGGTCGGGGACTCACGTCCCCGCCTGCGGTCGTTGCATCGCAGCACCCGCCGCAGAATGTTGATCTTCTCGCTGGTGTCGAACACCGACCCCTGGGCGACAAGGCGGCGGATGTCCTTGCCCGAGGCCGGATTGGCGATGATCCCAATCAGCATGGTCATATGGACCAGGCGCAGGCCCGGCCCCTCCTCACGCCGCATGTGGAGGGGCCGGCGCTGGTCGAACCGGCCTCTCGTCCTCACGGACCACCGGCTGACCCGACCGCGCCGACCCCGGCCGGTTGGTGACGGCTACCGCGTCGAGGTAGCCAACATCCCTTCGGGTACCTCCGCCCCGACAGCCATCCGAGCCGCCCGGACGATCTGCGCCACGGACGGGACGTACAGGTCTTCAAGGGCCGGGCTGAACGGCACAATGGTGTGCGGTGCCGTCAGTACTTGCGGCGGCCCGTCCAGGTAGTCGAACGCCTGGGTCGCGGCCAGCGTCACCATATCCCCCGCGATGCTACAGCGCGGGTTGTCCTCGTCCACCACCACCAGCCGGTGCGTCTTGCGGATCGACGTGAGCAGCGTCTCCTCGTCAAGCGGCGAGAGCGTGCGCGGGTCCACCACCTCCGCCTGGATGCCGGCCAGAGCAAGCTCCTCGGCCGCCTCCAGCGCGAATGTCACCATCCGGCCCACCGCGATGATCGTCACGTCGGTGCCGGCCCGCTTGATGTCGGCCTTCCCCAACGGGATGATGTACTCACCCTCCGGCACTGGCCCCTTGTCGTTGTAGAGCATCTTGTGCTCGAAGAAGATCACCGGGTCATCGTCGCGAATGGCGGCGGCCAGCAGCCCCTTCGCGTCGGCCGGCGTCGAGGGGACCACCGTCTTCAGGCCAGGCATGTGGGTGAACACCGAGTAGTGACAGCCAGAGTGCTGGCCTGCCGCGCGGGCACCCGCCCCGATCATGGTGCGGATCACCACCGGCACGCGCGCCTTGCCACCGAACATGTAGCGCAGCTTGGCCCCCTGGTTGAAAATCTGGTCCATACAGACGCCCAGGAAGTCCACAAACATCAGTTCAGCAATCGGACGTAGCCCGGTGGCCGCCGCAGTCATGGCAGAGCCGACAATCGCCGACTCGCTGATCGGCGTGTCGAGGATGCGCTCGCGGCCAAACTCCTGCACCAGCCCGTGGGTGACGCCCATCACGCCGCCCCAGGCCTCCTTGTTCTCGCCTTCGATGTGCGCCAGGCGAGCGCCCCCGGCGACATCCTCACCAATGAGGATGACGTGCGGGTCGCGCCGCATCTCCAGGCGCATCGCCTCGTTGATGGCGTCGCGGAACGTCATGATACGGTCCGTCATGATGCTCTCCTGTCAGGCGTAGTGCACGTAGACATCAGTCAGCAGCTCGGCCGGGAGCGGGTACGCGGCCTCCTTGGCCTGGCGCACGGCGTCCTCCACGGCCTCAACGGCCCGGCTGTCGATCAGGTCGAGGTCTTCGGCCCCCAACAGCCCGCGCTCAATGACGCGCGTGCGGAACTGTGTCAGCGGATCACGGAGCCGGTAGTCGGCAAGATCCTGCTCGGTGCGATACGTGATGGCGTCGCCCTGGAAGTGGCCGTAGTAGCGGAACGCACGGGCCTCGATCAGCGACGGGCCGTCGCCACGCCGGGCGCGGGCAATCGCCTCGCCAAGGGCCTCGTGGACCGCGAACACGTCCGTCCCGTCGATCAACAGGCCGGGCATGTTGTAGGCTGCACCGCGTTCGGCGATGTCTTTGGCGGCGCAGTGGTAGAACCACGGCGTACTCTCGGCGAACAGGTTGTTCTCACAGACGAAGACCAGCGGCAGCTTCCAGATACTGGCCAGGTTCATCGCCTCGTGCATCGTGCCCTGCTCAGCAGCGCCATCGCCGAAGAAGCAGAGCGTCACAGCGTCAGTGTGCAGCACTTTGTTGCGGAGCGCCGCGCCACAGGCCATCGGGCCGCCGCCGCCCACGATGCCGTTCGCGCCGAGCATCCCCTTATCAAGATCGGCAATGTGCATCGACCCGCCCTTGCCCTTGCATGAGCCGGTCGCCTTGCCGAACAACTCCGCCATCATCGGCACTACATCCACGCCTTTGGCGATACAGTGCCCATGACCGCGATGGGTGCTGGTGATGTAGTCTGCGTCGGTCAGGTGCGCGCAGGCCCCGACGGCGATCGCTTCCTCGCCAGCGTACAGGTGGACGAAGCCGGGTATCAGACCTTCGGCAAACAGGTCCGCCACCCGATCCTCAAACGCACGGATCAGGCGCATCCGTTCGTACATCCAGATGAGGGTCTCCCGTGTCAGCTCGGCCATGCGATCCTCCATGCTCACCGTGATCGCCCAGCGGCCGGGCCTGGTCAGGCAGCCAGTGAACGCGCCACCTTCTGCGCGCTGCTGTCAATGCGTGACAGCATGATTGCACCGTCCATGGCTGGGCAACCACGCCCTGCCTCCCTCCGATCATCGCGTAGCACCGTGGCCGGGAAGGTTGCCGAGGGTAGCGCTTGCGTAAACGGACGCGGCACCCGTGACGCCTCACATGCGATGTCAGGGATGGATGCCTCTGCCTATTCGCGGGGTGGCGTGGCACAGTTGGGAGTGCGGATGTGTCGCAGGACACAGACACGTCTTGCCGGCGCGGCCGGTCCAGGATCGACGGGGAGGAGGCTACGACGGTGTTTACGAGAATCCTCGTCCCGCTCGACGGCTCAGCGTTTGCGTCGCGCGCCGTTCCCTACGCCGTCTTCCTCGCACGGGCACTCAATGGCAGTCTGACCCTCTTCCATGCGTCGCCGGACCGGGCGCGCGCCGGGCGCGATGCGGCTGATGAGGACACCATCGACGAGCAACAGCGCATCGCGGAGCAACTGGTGCGCGCGGGGGTGCCCACAAGCGTGCGGGCCGCCACTGGGGACACCGGGCCGGCCATTGTCCAGGCGATCTCGGCGCTGGGGGTAGACCTTGTGGTTATGGCGACGCACGACCGGGGCGGGGTTGGCCGGCTGGTGCAGGGGAACGTCGCGGACTTTCTCCTGCACCATGTCCAGGTGCCCATCCTGGCCGTCAGCCCGGCCTGTAGCCGCGTCTGGGAACACGGCCGCCCGCTGCGTGTTCTGATCCCGCTTGACGGGTCGGCGGCCTCCGAGGCTGCCATCACGCCCGTGCTGGAGTTGGCGCGCTGGCTCTCCGTGGAGGTCCTCCTGCTCCGTGCCGTCGAGGACCGTTTCGAGATCGACGCTATCGGCTTCGCACGCTCGGAGCCAGCGTCCCGTACCGACCTGGACGCCGCCCGGAAAGAACTGGAACCCATCGCCGCGCCGTTGCGGGCGGCCGGCTACGTCGTCGCCGTCTCTGCCGAGGCCGGCAAGCCGGACGACGTGATCGGCATGGTGGCGAGTCGCGACGCGATCGATCTGGTGGCGATGGCGACGCGCGGTCAGGGCGGCCTCGGGCAGTTGCTGGTGGACGGCATGGCAACGGTCGTGACGGCCGGTCGTGTTCCGCTCCATCTCGGCAGCGTCGCGACGGCCAGCATTCGGCAGGTGACGGTGCCGGTGCTGCTGGTCAGCCCGGTCAGCGACGCACACGCGGGCGAGCCGGCCGGCTCGCCGACGATCACTGCCGCGCCGCCTGGCACCGGCCCCGGCGACGAACAGCTCGGCCGCACCTGAGCGGCTACCGACAGCGCTCCTGGATTCAGGGCCGCACGCGGGATGACGGAAAAGAACGCAGAACACCGGCCCGGACACATGCCGCCGACGCCGTGGCACCCGCCGAAGCCGGACCGCGTGCCTGGGACGCCGGCCCTGGTCGCAGGGCGACGTCGAAACGCGAGGGAAGCCGGCCGCGCGCGTCAACGTAGGCGTGGTGCCCGCTCACGCAGTAACCCATCGTTCACCCACGACAACCGTGCCGGCAATCCACCAGTGCTACGCTGATGTCGGACGGCCGCCCTCGAGCGGGCAGGCGGACTCCTGCGACAGTGCGGTCGCCATGTCCCGACTGGTAAGGGTCGGAAGACAGGAGTTGCACCATGCCACCGACCATGCTCTTGCCGCTTGATGGTTCTCCCCTGGCTGCGCGTGCCCTCCCAGTCGCCGCCGGGCTGGCCGCTGCCGGGCACGGCCGGTTGGTCATCGCACACGTCGAGACGGTCGCACCCACGGATCATGCGCCCGGCTTTGACCCGATCACAGTGGTGGACTCCCTGCCCTCGGAGATTGTGGCGGCCGAAGCGCGCGTGTACCGGGCGCGCCCCGATGCGGTGGTGACGGTCCTTCTGGACGCCGCCCGCGAGGTCGCCGCCGACCTGATCGTGCTGTCCACGCACGGCCGTGGCGGGCTGAACCGGTGGGTCTTCGGGAGCGTCGCCGATCAGATCATTCGCCGCGCCGAGGTGCCGGTGCTGCTGGTGCCGCCGGGCTGCGAGTCGGACTGGATCGCGCGGCCGCCGAAGCAACTGCTGGTGTCACTCGACGGCTCGCAGTTGGCCGAAGCGGCGCTTGAGCCGGTCGCCTCACTCGCGAAGCAGCTAGACGCCGAGATCCTGCTGGTGCGGGCGCTCTCGCCGATGCTGCACGCGCGCAATTACGGCGGCAAAATGATCCTGTCGTGCGGCGACTTCGCCGAAGTGGACGACGCCTGGCACTATCTCGCAGCGCAGGCCGACCGGCTGATCGCGAACGGGCACAAGGCCTCCGTCTGGGTCGTTGGCGGGCCGCCGGCAGCGGCGATCACGGACGCCGCCCGAGCCGAACACATGGACATGATCGCCTTGACGACCCACGGCCGGGGCGGCTTGGGGCGGCTGCTCGTCGGCAGCATCGCGGACGGTGTGCTGCGGCGGTCCCCAGTGCCGATCCTGCTGGTGCGGTCGGGCCAAACGAAGGGCATGCCCGTTGCAGACGACCTGCCGACCGGCGAACTGGCGACGGCGTGCACCTGAGTGCCGTGCGTCGTCGCGTCGCGTCACGTCAGCGATGGGGCTGACGTGGCGCGGCGCGCGTGTGCCCGCCCTGGACACACGTTCGCCCCGGCGCAACGGGTGCAGAGATGGGGTACCGTGCAAGCACATCACCGGGCAGCGCGCCCACGTCACGGAGGACGGATCGGTGTACGGGGCCAGCAGTCAGCCGGGCAGCGCGTCGCCGGTGTCCGCCTTCCGCCGCGATCACGGACGCCGCCCGAGTTGAGCACACGGATCATCTCTCCATGGCGACTCCTGGACACACCGATGCGATGCCGCGACGGCGCATCGGCTCACCGCACTGGCGGTGGATCAGCGACACCCCGGACTGCTGCTCGGCGGCGGTCAGCGTCGCGAAGGAGCGGCGGGCCACCTCGGCCGGGTCGTAGCCCTGACGGCGCTGCACCATCACGCTGATCTCGATGGTGACGCACCCGGCATAGCCCAGCTTGTCCATCGCCGTCAGGTAGCGCGCGTAGTCGAAGTCGCCTTCGCCGGGCACCAGATACTCGTGGTTCGGGTAGCGCCCGCGCTGGTCCTTCAGTTCGGTGTGGACCGAGTACGGCATCAGCATCGGCAGGTACTCGTCCAGGTCGCGGCCCATGCACTCGAAGTGGCTGTTGTCCAGGTTGCAGCGGTAGCCGGGCGAATTGATCCGCTCCACCAGCCAGACAACCTTCTCCGGCTGGTCGAACGCCTGCCCAACGTGCGGCTCCAACGCGATGGCCGTGCCCCGCTTCACCGCGTGCTCGGCCAGCACGCTGAAGCGCTCGGCGATCACCTCGCGGTCCTGCTCGTACGTCTCGGGCTTGCCGTACCCCATCGAGACGACGCACGGCGGCCCCTCCGGGCCGGTCAGGTCAGTCGCAAGGTCAATCGTCGCCTTGATCCGCTCGGCGTTGGCGCGCACCGTCTCTGGGTCGGGGTCCACCTGCGTGGCGTGCCCACAGACCGCCGACAACTCCAGCCCCGCCTCATCAAGCAGGCGACGGATGCGCTTCCGTTCCGCCGCGTCCGCCGTCACCGCATCCAGCCCGAAGGTCGGGCCAGAGACGAGGGCCATGCTGGCGTAGCCGGCGTCACGAACAATCTGGATCTGCTGATCGACGGGCATTTCGCGCATGGCCCAGGCGCTAAACCCGAGCCGCATCTTCGACATCCGAAAGGCTCCCTCACTGCGGATTTCTCGAGAATTGAACTTTCATGAGCGCGGTTCTCTTCATTGTCATCCCGACCGACGTCGTTGCGCACAGCGTGACGATAGGTGTGGAAGCGAGCTTGCGAACAAAGCGGAGGGATCTCGTTCGATGCGACGGGAACGTGAGATCCCTCCGCTTTGTTCGCTCACGCTCACGTCGGTCGGGATGACATGGGGTGTGCAGGCTCGCGGAGCTTGCCCTGAAGCGCAGCAAAAGGGGTTAGGGTGACATGGGTGGGCTGTGGTCTATCCCTTGATGCCAGACATGGTGACGCCTTCCACGAAGAACCGCTGCCCAAACAGATACAGCAAGAAAATCGGCAGCAGGCTCAACGTCACGCAGGCCATCAGGATGTGCAATTCGGCGTTCATCTGGCTGGAGAACTGGGCGATGACCAGGGTCAGGGGCCGCAGCTCCTTCGACTGAATCACGATCAGCGGCCAGAGGTACATGTTCCAGGCTGACAGCGCCGTGATGACACCGTACGCCGTCAGGGCAGGCTTGGAGAGCGGCAGGTAGATGCGCCAGTAGATATCGAGCGGGTTCGCGCCGTCCACCGTGGCCGCATCCCCGATGTCTTCAGGGATCGACATGAAGAACTGGCGGAAGAGGAACGTCCCGAACGCGCCGCTCGCCAGGATCGGCACGATCAACCCCTGATAGGTGTCCTGCCAGCCAAGCCGCGCCACGATCACGAACGTGGGGATCATCGTCACCACGAACGGAACCATCATCGTGCCCAGGTAAATGATGAAGATGGCGTCCTTGCCGGGGAACTTGAGGCGCGCGAAGGCGAAGCCGCCCATCGTCGTCACCAGCCCCTGCCCCAGGACAATCGCCGTGGTGAAAATCACCGAGTTCAAGAACGCGTCCAACGTCAGGCGCACGGCGGCCGTCGGATAGTTCGCCCAGACGATGGGGTTCGGAATCCAACGGGGCGGGAACAGGAACACCTGATTCTGCGCCTTCAGCGACGTGGACAGCATGTAGAGGAACGGCATCAGCATGAAGAACGCGCCCACCACCAGGGCCACGTAGATCATGATGGAGCCCCACGGGACGCGCCGCGCCCGACGCGCTGGCGCAACGGTCGCGGTTGCAGCAGCCATCAATAGTGCACCCACCGCTTCTGCAACGCCCACTGCACCGTGGTGAAGGCGAGGATCACCAGGAAAAGCACATACGCCATCGCGGACGCGTACCCCATCTGGAAGTAGACGAACGCCGTGCGCCAGATGTTGAACACCAGCACATTTGAGGCGTCGAGTGGCCCGCCGTTCGTCATCACGCTCACCATGTCGAACGCACCGACCAGCAGCGCAATCGTCGTGATGATGAGGACGAAGAACGTCGTCGGCGTGACCAGCGGCCACGTCACGTAGCGGAACTGCTGCCAGCGATTCGCCCCGTCGATGTTCGCCGCCTCGTAGAGCGTGCGGTCAACGTTCTGGAGCGCCGCCAGGTAGAAGATGATGTTCAGCGGGACGCGGTGCCAGATCGCCAGAATAATCAGCGACGGCAACACCAGATTCTCATCAAAGATCCAGTCTTGCCGCGCGAAGCCGAACAGCCCGATGAACTGATTGAGCGGCCCGGCCTGTTTGGCGTACAGCCACTTGAAGATGATGGCCGCCGCCACGCTGGATGTCACCAGGGGCAGGAAGTAGATGCCCCGGAAGATGCTGGTGCCGCGTAGCCCGGCGTTAAGCAGCGCGGCCAGCGCCAGCGGCAGCAGCACCGAGATCGGCAGCGCCCCTAGCGTGTAGATCAGCGAGTTCCGTACGACCTTTGCCGCCAGCGGATCTTCGAAGAAGAAGCGCTGGTAGTTCTCAAGTCCGACCCAGACCGGCGGCTCGACAATCGTCCAGCGGAAGAAGCTGACGCCGAAGCCGAAGAGAATCGGGATCAGCGTGAAGGAGAGGAACAGGAGCAGATTCGGCCCGAGGAAGAAGAGCGCCCACAACCATTCGCGCCGGAACTTCCGCCGCGCAGCAGGCCGCGCGGGTGTGGTCCGACTCGGCGATGGAGCCTCCTGGCTGGTCGGCTGGAGGAGCGTCGAGCTCACGACTGGGAATGTCCTTTCAGGCGCCCAGCCGAAAACGGGCCGGTCGCTGTCGGCACGCTGCCCCCGGCCGCACTGGGCGGCCAGGAGCAGGACACCGCTGCCCGCCTACCGGCGGGCAGCGAGGATGGTGTTCAGTTCCTTCTCGACGTTGGCAACCACATCTTCGACGGACGCCTTGTTGAGGGCAATCGACACGATGCCGTCCGTGACCGCCTGTCGGAAGGGACCGGTGGAGTAGAAGGGGATACGCGGCGGCGTCGTGCCATACGCGAACGCATCCACGAATGCCGCGTTGTGGTACGGCGGGGGCGGCAGGTCGCGCCAGAAGCTGCTGTCGTAGTACCGCTGCATCGCCGGCACCGCCGAGTACGAGGAGGTGATGATTTTCATGCCCTCTTCGCCGTACATGAACTCCAGGAACTTCCAGGAGGCCTCTGGGTTCTTGGAGGCTGCCGTCAGCGCGAAGCCGAAGGTGCCCATGCCGGTGACGCGCCTCGTCGTGCCCTTCGGGAAGTGCATCACGTCGAAGTCGTCGCCCTGCGGCAGCAGGCTCGTGCGGAACGTCGGGCACCAGAGCCGCTGGTGGACCGTCATGGCGGCCTGTCCCGCTGCGAAGACGTTGCCGGCCTGCTGGTTCATGGTCTGGATCAGCGTCAGCGGCGCCCAGTAGCCGTCGCGGATCGGGTCGGTCAACTTCTTGAAGGCCGCGATGCCGGCCGGCGTGTTGATGGTCGCCTTGGTCTGGTCGTCCGAGACGAACGTGCCGCCCTCGGCCAGCACCATCGGCACGTAGCTGTACCACTGATCGACGTTGAACGCCAGCCCGTAGACCGCGACATTCTCCTTGTCGAAGCCCGCCTCGTCGCCGCGCTTGCCGTTCGTATCGATGGTCAGACGCTTGTACATGGTCTCGAACTCGGACCAGGTCCAGCCGTTCGGATCCTTGGCCGGGTCGAACTCGACCGGCGGCGTGACACCCGCTTCCTTCGCCATGCGGAGGTTGACGTACGGCAGGATGATGTCACCCTGCTTCGGGAGCATGTGCAACTCGCCGTCAACGATGCCCAGGTTCAGGAATGTGGGGTCGAAATCCTTCCAGGGGAAGCCGGTCGCCTCGGCGAACGGGATCATGTTCTGGGTGATCTTGTTGTCTTTGTACGGCTTGGCGAAGTTGTCGTTCGTCTGCACAATGTCGGGCAGCGTGCCGGCCGTCAGGTAGGTCAGCAGCTTCTGGTCGATGTTCGTGCCAGACTCTGCCGTGATCTTGACCGTGATGCCCGGAATCGTCCCGTTGAACGCCGCCGCGAGATCCTCATAGATCTTCACGTCGGCCGGGTTCGTCTGGGTCGTCAGGAATGTGATCTGGTACGGCCCCTTGACGGCCGGCGCGACAGCCGCCGGCTTGGCGGCAGGTGCAGCAGCAGCGGCGGGCGAGGCTGCCGGCGATGCACCGGCCGCTGGCGACGCAGCGGGGGATGCCCCGGCCGCCGGTGAAGACGCTGCTGCCGGCGATGCGGCGGGGGCGGCCGGCTTCGCGGCCTCAGTCGGCTTCGGTGCGCTGGTCGGCGCGGCTGGTGCGGCGGCCGGTGCTGAGGAGCAGGCCGCCAGCAGCGCGCCGGTCGCGCCAACCAGGACGGTCGTCAACATCCGTCGTCGCGTGATGATCCGAGATTGCGGACGCATATGTCCGTCCCTCCGCTTCGTCATTGACAGGAGCCTGTCGGTGATGCCAGCTTTGGCACCGTGTGGGTCGGCCGAACTTCCGCCCGCACGTGGCAGGCATGAACTCTCCACCGTCGGCCGGCTGGAGGGGAGCGTACCATCGCCCTCGGCGGCTGTCCAATAGCAGGCCGTTATCGGGTGGATAACGCGGCGGCGCGCCTCTACGCTCCCTGGCGACCGCCAGAGTGGGTACGGGCACGGAGCGTGCCACCAGCGTCGCGCCCTCAGTTGGGCGACAGGGTGGCAAGACGGGCCGCCGAACGGGCGCCGGGCGCGGAGGTCCGCCCTCCACCCGCACCCAGAACCCGGCCGCTGACGCACCCTGCCAGGCCATCGCCCGCGCTAGGCCATGGCCTGCCCGACTACCTGCAACTGCGGCGGCATCATGATGAGTTCGGGGATGTAGGCGCGGCCGGGCAGGCTCGCCAGGAACACGCAGGCAGCCGCGAGGTCGTCGGGCTGCAACGCCTTGTCCAGCGTCTCGCGGGTCGGCGGCACCAGCCGGTTGAGCAGGATCGGCGTGTCCACCAGCCCCGGCAGGATCGCCGTCACCCGGATGCCGTTCTGGCGCTCTTCCATCATGGTCGCCTGGCACAGCCCGACGACGCCATGCTTGCTGGCCTGGTAGGCCGGCCCGGACATGTCACCCCAGCGGCCGGACACGGACGAGAACTGAATGATCAGGCCGCCGCCGCGCGCGCGCATCGACGGCAGCACCGCCTGGGTGGTGTTGAACGCGCCGGTCAGGTTTATGCCGACGACGCGCTCCCAGTCCCCCTGCGACAGGTCGCTCATGCGGCGGTGCTGGGCGTTCAAGCCGGCCGCGTTGACCAGCACGTCGATGCGCCCGAACCGCTCGACCGTCGCGGCAATGGCGCGGTCCACTTGATCCCGGAAGCTGACATCCGTGGGCAGCGCCAGCGCCGTGTACCCGTTCACGGCAAGTTCGGCGGCCAGTTCCGCCAGCGTCGAGCCACGCCGCGCCGCCACCGCGACCGCCGCGCCGGCCTCCGCGAACTTCGTGGCCGCCGCGCGCCCGATGCCGCTGCTTGCGCCGAAGATCAACACCACCTGTCCGTCGAGGGTACCCATGCGCCTGCCTCCCGTCTACCGTCGCCCGAGATGATGCCGGATCGGCGGCGAGAGGCGAGGGGAGAGGGGCGGCCCTCACCCCCCGGCCCCCTCTCCCGCAAGCGGGCGAGGGGGAACAATCACCTGACACCCACGCCGGCTACCGCAGCAGCGCGCGTAACACG
>JBBQBU010000089.1:0-14938 GCA_038318015.1 Chloroflexota bacterium
CGCAACAGGAGGACCGCCAGCGGCAAATGGCGCGCCTTGCGCGGCTGGAGGCGCTGGAACGGCAAGTTGACGAGGAGGCCGGCTACACGCCCGCCGAAGTCGAAGAACGGTCCGCCGAGCGCCGGCAGCGCGCCGCCGCCGAGGGGCTGGTGCTGGCCGACACCCACGCGGGTTCGGGCCAGCGCAAGGGCGCGCACCCGTTGGCTGTGGCGCTCTGCATACTGGGGCTGGTCACCGTCATCGGTCTTGGCACGGCCGCGTATCTGGCCGATATTCCGCTGCTGATTGCCCGTGCGTCTACGACGGCAACCGCCACGCCAGCCAGCGTCACCGGCGGCCCCACGGCCGGGCCAACCACCGGCCCAACCGCCCAGGCCGCCGGCGTCAACACCCAGGCTGCTGCCGCGACGAACACGCCTGCCGCGAAGCCGGCCATCACCCCGACCGTGGCGCAGGGACAGGCCAAGCCCGCCAACACGCCGCCCGCCGCGAAGCCGACTGAACCAGCGGCAAAGCCGACGGCTCCGGCTGCCAAGCCCACCGAGCCGCCGGCCCAGCCAACGGTCCCGCCGACAGCGCCGCCAGCCACCCCGCTTCCCCCCACTATCGCCTCGCAGGACGGCGTGCAGATGCTGCTGGTGGCGGGCGGGCGCTTCCTGATGGGCGAGGACGGCGACGCCTCGACCGGCCCGAAGCATCCGGTTGACCTGCCGCCCTACTACCTGGATCTGACCGAGGTCACGAACGCCCGCTTCGCGAAGTTCGTCAGTGAGGCCGGCGTGAAGCCGCGCGGCGACTGGCGCGCCTTCTTCGACGCCGCCAACTTCGACCCGACGTTTTACGATGTGGAGCGCGGTGAGCATCCCGTCGTGAACGTCACCTGGAACGACGCCACGGCCTACTGCCAGTGGGCCGGCAAGCGCCTGCCATTTGAAGCTGAGTGGGAGAAGGGCGCACGCGGCGACGACGGCCGGCGCTGGCCGTGGGGCAACGAGCCGCACCCCGAGTTCGCGAACATCGAGAACAACACGGAGGGCGAGCCGGACACCAAGCGCGTCGGCAGCTTCCCGCGCGGTGCCAGCCCGACCGGCCTGCTGGATATGACCGGCAACGCCCGCGAGTGGACCAACAGCGCCCTGCGAACGTACCCGCTCACCGACCCCTTCGCCGGCACGGATGGAGCTGGCTCCCGCGTGACGCGCGGCGGGTCGTGGCTCAGCCTGCCGACATCCATCGAAGTGACGCGCCGCCTTGCCGAGCCGGTTGATACAGCAGCGAAGGATCTAGGATTTCGCTGTGCCGTCTCGGCAGACCAGGCGACAAGGAGGTGAACGTCAGCCGCACGTCCAGAACGACAGCAGCACGATGCCCTGAGGACGGGCAACCAGACTGGACCGACACAACCATGTGGTCGGGACTTTTACGCACAATGAGAGGGAGACCGTCGTGAAGCGACTCATGCTTTCCCTGACCGCGCTCGTGATTGGCCTCGCGTTGGCGGCACCAACGCCGGCCTTCGCGCGGATGCACTTCACCACCACGAACGAGCGCCTGAGCGCGCTGGCGACGCGGGCACAGTCCAGCCTCGCGCTGACCAACCCTGCCGAGATCGCTACCCAGCTCAACGAGATCACGTCACAGGCCCAGGCGGCGAAGGCGGCAGCAGAGGAAGCTGCACAGCGCCCAGCCAGCGGCGCAGACGACAAGTCGGTGTTGGCGAAGGTCGGCACGGACATGGACGCCGTGGTCGCGAGCGCGAACAAGGCGAAGACGGCCACCGGTGCCGATCAGCAGGCGGCCCTGAAGGAGATTCAGGCGAAGTCTTCTGACTCGCTGTCGGCGGTGCAGGCGCGCATCCAGGCCCAGTTGGCGGCTCCGGCCGCACAGCCCAGCCCGTCCGTGCTGCCGGCCTCCGGTTACGCGAACGTCGCTGGCTCGGCCCCGAGCCTCGTCGGCTTCGGGCTAGTGTTCCTGGCTGGCGGCCTCGGCCTGCTCGGTGCGGCGCGGCTGCGTCGGTCGGCATAGGCGTTCGAGCCGTCACATGTGCCCCTTTGTATCCCCCTCCCGTCGCCGTGCCGCTGCCCGCCACCCAGGTTGTCAGCGATGCGGCGCCCACCCCTTCCCCCCAACGGGGGGGCGGGGGCGGGACCAGGGACGTGAACCACCGTCATCCCACAGCAACCGATCAGATGGGACGTGGACTGATGTCCACGCCTACAATCTGTTGTCGCTCTGCGACAAAGGGATAGCGTTCGTGCGTCGCAGCGTGACGCTTGACGGTACGCGTGGAGTTCACTCCACGATACGCGACGAGGTGTGCAGCAACATGCACTGCACCCCAGACCGCCCGCCTGATGGCCGTATGTGCGGCGGCGCTGCAGCCTCCACGGCCCGCCCGCTGATCCTGGCCCTGGTCCTGGCGCTAGTTGTCCTGACGCTTGGCGGGATGCCAGCCTACGGACAATCAGCCCCAATTGGTGGCGCACCGATGGTGTTTGGGCCGTTCGGCACCATTGTGGCCCCGCACGGTGCTGGCGTCCTGACGACGGATGCGTCCACCGGCGTTGAACTATCACTGCCAATCACCCCGCCGGTCGGCGTGACAGGGCACGCGGCGTGGTCGCCGGACCGGACCCGTCTTGCCATCAGCCGCTTCGAGCGGCGGCCGGCTGAGCGCGTTGGCGGCTCGGACATCCTGGTCGCGCCGGCTGCGGGTGGCGAGGCGCTGCCCGTTGCCGAACACGACGTTGACGGCGCGCTGCTCGGCTCACCAGCCTGGCTACCCGACAGTTCCGGCTTGTTCTATGACCAGTTGCCGCCGTCTGGCGGCCCGAACAGCGCGCAGGTCATGTTCGCGGAAATTGGGACTGGCGCCGCGCCGCGCGTCATCGCCCAGGGCGGCTGGCCGACTGTCTCGCCAGACGGGCACCTGCTGGCCTACGTCCGGCCGTCGCTCACGTCCGGCTTCCTGAGCGAGTTGGTGCTGACGGATATCGCCGGCGTCTGGGATCGTGTGCTGGTGCGCGGAGATGAGCTGGTGCAGATTACGTCGCCGCGCTTCTCGCCAGACGGCTCAGAGATCGCGTTCATCGGCAGCGACTCGGTGGGCGAGGCGATGCGCGACACCGGCCTCACCGATCTCTTCGCGAAAGGCGTGATGCGCCACGGCCCGCCCGGTGACGTCTGGGTGATGCGCGTGGCTGGCGGCCCGGCCTACCGCCTGACCTCGTTCGAGGAGGACGAGCCGACGCTGGCATGGTCGCCAGACGGCTACTGGCTGGCGATGATGGGCGGCGGCGGGCTGTACTTGCTGCCGCGCGACCTGTCAGAGGGGCCGCGCCTGTTGGCCCGAGGCGGCTTCGGCGGCATCGACTGGCGCTGACAGGAGCAAACGCCCGCACCCCCGCACCAGTGGAGCGGCGGCGGGGGAACGCCGCCGCTCCAAGCAAGGATCCATCGGCCATCCCGACACCGGTCGGTGGGCAGTCCTTGGGCTGTTTAGTGGACGCTCAGGCTGTCCAGCGCGTCGGTGCGCCGGTGCAGGGCCACACGGCCCACGATCATCTCGCTGGCCTCGTTCATCCCGACGATGGAGACGGCCACGCCGGCCCGGCGCAGTTTGAAGATCACCATGTCAAGCGCCGCCACAGCCGAGATGTCCCAGAAGTGCGCGTGGCTCACGTCGATGGTTATTCGGTCGAGCGCCTCGTTGAAGTCGAAGGACGAGGCGAACACATCGGCCGAGGCAAAGAAGACCTGCCCGCGCACGGTGTACGTGCGTTCGCGGCCGTCGTCGGACAGCGCCGACGTGACGCTGAACAGCCGCGTGACCTTCCAGGCGAAGAAGACGCCGCTCAACAGGACGCCGGCCAGCACACCACGCGCCAGGTCGTGCGTCGCCAGCACCACGGCCACCGTCGTCAGCATCACGAAGCTGGAGCTTTTCGGGTTCCGACCCAGGTTCCGCACGGACGCCCAGTTGAACGTGCCGATGCAGACGGTAATCATGATGGCGACGAGCGCTGCCATCGGAATGCGCCCGGCCCAGTCGCCCAGCACCACCACCGCAATCAGCAGGCCGACGCCGGCCACCAGCGTCGAGAGCCGGCTCCGCCCGCCGGACTGCACGTTGATGACGGACTGGCCGATCATGGCGCAGCCGGCCATCCCGCCCAGGAACCCGGTGAACAGGTTGGCGATGCCCTGGCCGACGCACTCCCGATTCTTGTCGCTGGAGGTGTGCGTCATGTCGTCGATGACCGATGCCGTCATCATCGACTCCAGCAGGCCGACCACGGAGAGCGTGGCCGAGTACGGCAGGACAATGAGCAGGGTTTCTAGGCTGAGCGGCACGTCTGGCAGCAAGAACATCGGGAAGGTGGACGGCAGTTCGCCCTTGTCGCCCACCGTCCGCAGATCCAGCCCCAGGCCCAGCGCGATTGTCGTCAGCACGGCGATGCAGATCAGCGGCGACGGGATGACCGTCGTCACGCGCGGGAACAGGTAGATGATGAGTAGGCCCAGCGCCACCATTGGATAGGTGGCCCAGTTGACGCCGATCAGTTCCGGCAGTTGTCCCATGAAGATGACGATTGCCAGCGCGTTCAGGAAGCCGGCCACCACTGACCGCGAGACGAATCGCATCAGCATCGAGAGCTTCAGCCAGCCGATGCCGACCTGGATGATGCCGCAGAGGATCGTCGCCGCGAACAGGTACTGTAAGCCGTGCTCTTTGACGAGGCTGACCATCAGCATCGCCATCGCGCCGGTCGCCGCCGAGATCATGGCCGGACGACCGCCAGCAAAGGCAATGACCACCGCCATCGAGAACGCGGCGTAGAGGCCGATCTTCGGATCCACGCCCGCAAGGATCGAGAACGAGATCGCTTCGGGGATCAGTGCCAGCGCGACAACGAGGCCCGCCAGGACATCGGCGCGGATGTTGCCAAACCATTCGGCGCGCACGCAGGCCAGCGTCATGTAGATGCGTCTCCAGGGTGAACCTTCGGGCCGGCAGCGGCAGGCGACGGTGCATCGCCGTGCTGCTCCCGCTCAGTCCGAAGAACCGGATTCCACCCAAACGCCGTTGCAGACGACTGTGTCGGAAAAGCAACCGGTGCGGCCTGGGTAGCCCACTATGCCCCGCGCCCAGACGCAACGGGAACGCGGCGAGGATACCACAGCGCGCGTGGCTGTCGCGGCAGGGCACCGCAGCGCCGAACAGGTGTGTCCTGCGCGTGCGTCTCAAGCCTGCTACGCCGAGCGGCGCTGCGTCGTGCATCGTTCCGATGCATCTGTACACTTCAGCGTAGGCCAGCGTGTGCCTCTGCCAGCAGGTCGATGGCGTCGGCCGTGACGGCGGACACCAGCGTAATGCGGCCCTTCGCGGTCTCGAACTCTTCGGGCGTCAGGCAGATGAGGTCGAGCGGCGCAAAGCCACCGACACTGTAAAAGATGTCGTGCAGGACGATGGGCCGTTCGCGCGGTTCCAGCGTTCGGTACCGCTTGCTGACCAGAAGCAGCCGATACTCGCCATCGGGCGTCGTCGTCTGCCCGCCTTGTGCACCGAGTAACCAGACGCCATCGAAGCCGAGGACCGCGTGCAACTCACGAGCGAAAGCCAGAATCGCGCGGTCGTTGTCCGTCACAACCGTGACTGCACCCATCGTACAACCCTCCGCGCCGCACTGGTTCGGTCCACGCTGCCGATAGGAGCCGAGAAGGCCGACCCGGTGCTGGGTCGGCCTTCGTGTTCAATGTGGCTCGTCGTGGGGTGTTAGGCCACGGAGTACGCGGCGTCCTCTTCGCGGTCTTGCTGCACTTCGCGGTAGCGGCTCCAGCCGCCGAGGTACAGCTCGATCTTGCCGTCCTTCATCTCGGCCACCTTCGTGGCGACGCGGTCCAGCAGGAAGCGGTCGTGCGAGGCGAAGATGACGGCACCGGGGTAGTTGTCCAGCGCGCTCTCTAGCTCGTCCTTCGACGGAACGTCCAGATGGTTCGTCGGCTCGTCCAGCAGCAACAACTGGCGCGGTTGCAGGATCAGCTTGGCGAGGCTCAGGCGGCTGCGCTCGCCGCCGGAGAGTGTGCCGATGATCTTGTTCACGTCGTCCGCGCGGAACAGGAAGCGAGCCAGCAAGGCGCGGGCCTGCTCCTCGCCCCAGCCGGCCGGGGCGTGCGCTAGGATCTCTTCGCGGACCGAGCGCGTCTCGTTCAGCGTTTGCGCCTGATCCTGCGCGTAGTACCCGACCGTCACGTTCTGGCCGAACTCCAGCGTGCCGGCGTCTGGCGTTTCAATGCCGGCGATCATCCGCATGAACGTGGACTTGCCGGCGCCGTTCGGGCCGACCAGCGCGATCCGGTCGCCCCGGTTGACGCTCAGCGAGACACCGTTGACGATGACGCGGTTGTCGTACGACTTGGTGAGGTCTTCCACCGACAGCACGCGCTCAGGGCCGGGCTTGCCCGCCGCGAACCGCAGCGTAATCTTCGGATCGGTTGCGCGTGGCTGCTCCAGGCGCACCAACTTCGCCAGCGACCGCTCGCGGCTCTTCACCACGGCGGCGCGGGCGGCGTTCGCCCGGAACGTGTTGATGAACGCCATCTGGCGCTTAATGTACTTTTGCTGCCGCTCGAAGGCGTTGACGGCTTCCTTGCGCTTGCGGTCGCGCTCGGCAAGGTAGTAGCTGTAGTTACCCCGGTAATCGAGCGCCTTGCCCTCTTCGACCTCGATGGTGCGGCTGACGACGCGGTCCACGAAGTAGCGATCATGCGAGACGACCAGCACCATGCCGGGATACTCGTGCAGGTAGTCTTCGAGCCACTCGGTGGCCTTCAGGTCGAGGTGGTTCGTCGGCTCGTCCAGGAGCAGCAGGGTCGGCTTGCGGACCAGCATTTTGGCGAGCGCCACGCGCATCTGCCAGCCGCCGGAGAACGCTTCACACGGCTTGTCGCGGTCGGTGGACGCGAAGCCGAGGCCCGCCAGCACCTTCGCCACGTCGGCCTCGATGCGATAGCCGCCAAGCTGGTCGAACCGCTCGATCAGCTCGCCCTGCCGCGCGACCAGTTCGTCTAGCCGGTCCATGTCCTCGTAGGCGGTGCCCATTTCGGCCTCGACCGTCACAAGCTCAGCCTGTGTCGCGATCAGTTCCGGGAACGAGGTCAGCATTTCGTCCCAGAGTGTTCGACCGCTCCTGATGCCGGCATCTTGCGGCAAGTAGGCGATGTCGGTGCCGGGGGCAACCTTGACCATGCCTTCGTCGAGCGGCAGGATCCCCGCGATGATCTTCAGCAGCGTGGACTTCCCAGCGCCGTTGACGCCGACGAGGGCCACCTTATCGCGGGAGCCGATCTCGAACGAGACGCCGTCGAGAGCTTGATGCCCTCCGTAGGCTTTCTTGATGTCATGTAGGCGCAGCATGGGTGTCGCTCCAGATGGCTCTCGCATCGGCCGCCTGTTGTGGAAGCCAATGCGGCGGTCCGGCGCGAGCCAGCCTGGGCGCGTGCCGGGCGCGTGACAGCATCGTCTGCGCGCGTGAAAACGATCAATCGAGGGAAGAGGGTCCGAGGTGCCAGAACGTCGGGCAGGCCCACGGGGCGCGCTACCATCCAGGCAAGCCAGTCAGCAGCGGCCCCTCAGAGCCGGCAGCCTGACCTCACGACAGCGCTGGATGTTGGCGCGCCGCACCGCGCGACCAACACCGCACTATACCAGACACCCCGCCCATCATGAGGTCGGCGCAGTGAATCCGAATCAGTGGCGCGGCCCGGCCTCGTGCGCGGTCGGCACGAAGGGCCAGGGCCGTGGACTGAACTCCACGTCTCGCCTCCCATGACGCGCTGCGATGAGGGAATCCGTGCCTGCGTCGCGGCGCGACGCTATGACCATGGGGGTGGAGTTCAGCCCACGGCACGAGATGCAGGGGCGCGGGTCGCCCGCCAACATCCAGCACGTCAGCCGACGCCGAGCAGCCGGGGCAGCGCCGCGATGGACGGCAGCAGGTGGGTATGTGGGGTCGCGCCGAGCGTCTCCAGGCCATGCGCGCCGCTCAGGACGCCGACAACCCAGCCGGCCCGCGCGTTGCACGCCGCCTGCATGTCCAGCGGCGTATCCCCGACCACGGCGACCCGCCCGACATCATGGACGCCCAGGTCCATCATTGCGCGGTAGATCAGGTACGGCGCGGGGCGGCCCGCAGGGGCATCGTTGCTGGCGTAGACACGGTCGAACAGGTCGGCCCAGCCAAGCCGGCTCACCAGCACGTCCACGAGGCCACGGTCGAAGCCGCTCGTCAGGGCCACTTTGACGCCTGCCTGCCGCAACGCTGCGACCGCCGCCCCCGCCCCCTCGATCTCGCGCACTGGACCGGTCTCATACTCGTGCTGCAACGCGCCTTCGAAGGTCGCCAACGCCTTGCCGGCCACGTCGTTCACGCGCTCCGCTGCGTAGGTGCGCCCGGCCAACTCCTGGAAGACGGCCCGCTTGCTGGCACCGCGCCGCGCCGCAAGGTCGTCCTCGGTGAACGGGATGTCAAACGTGGTCAGCGCGAGCCGGTACGCGACCAGCACGGCACCTTCCTCTTTCATGGCAGTGCCGGCGAAGTCCGAGACGACCAGTTCAGGCAGCACGGCGGCGGCCCCTTTCGCCGACAGCACGGCGTCGGCAGGCGGATGGGGCAGAGGATACCAAGCGAGAGACGAGAGACGAGGGGCGGCGAGATACACCCCTCTCCCACAAGTGGGAGAGGGGCTGGGGGTGAGGGCTCCGTCGCCGGGCCGAGAGTGAGGGCTCCGTCGCGGGGCCGGGGGTGAGGGCTCCGTCGCGGGGCCGGGGTGTGAGGGGCAGCAGGGCCGAACGCCTGTCCATGCCCGGTACCTCCGGACTCCCGTATCGGGACTGCCGGCCTTCAAGAACCGAGGGTGCCCGCGCGATGCTCTAGGTAGGTCAGACGAACGCGCAGGGACGAGCGCGAGAGCGGCAGCCGGGGCGTGGTCCCGACTGCCACACGGGGTGGTGAGCCAGGGATGGCACGACTGATCTTGCTCATGGCGGCGGTAGCCGTCCTGTTGGGAGCAGGTCCGGGCAGCGGACTGCTCGCACAGGCGGCTTCCACCCCGTCATTCCTCGCCTGGTGGGGCGTCTTCGGGACCGGCGACGGCCAGTTCTCTTCGCCGCACGGCATCGCCGCTGGCACTGCGCTGGACGGCACCGACGTGCTCTACGTCGTCGATACCTACAACGACCGCGTGCACGTCCACCGCCGCGACGGCACGTTTGTGCGGAAGTTCGGCACGCGTGGGACCGGCCAGGGCCAGTTCTACATTCCGGTCGCAGCAGCCGCTGACGCGCTCGGCAACGTCTACGTGGCCGACACTTTCAATGACCGCATCCAGAAACTCACCTCCGCCGGCACCCACGTGCTCGGCTGGGGCAGCGCCGGCACCGGCAACGGCCAGTTTCAGCATCCGCACGGGATTGCCCTGGACAGCTCCGGGCAGATCTACGTGGCCGACCGCGACAACCATCGCGTCCAGGTGTTCACCTCGGCCGGTGTGTTCGTGACCGCCTGGACTGCAACGGCCGGCGGCGGGCAACTGGTCGCTCCGACCGGCATCGCCGTGGCCGCGACCGGCGAGGTCTACGTGGCCGACCGCGACGATAACCGCATGCACAAGTACGCCGCCGATGGCACACCCCTAACCAGTTGGGGCGGCCTGGGCACGCTCGTCGGCACCTTCGACCGCCCGACCGGAGTCGCCGTGGCTCCAGACGGCACCGTCTACGTGGCTGACCGCTGGAACAACCGCGTGCAGGCGTTCGACGCGGCCGGCGTCTACAAGTACACGCTCGGGCAGGCCGGTATCAGCAACGGGCAGTTCACCTTGCCGCACGGTGTCACGGTGGACAGCCAGGGCAACGTGTTCGTGGCTGACACGGGCACGAACCGCGTGCAGACGTTCGGTGAACGGCCGATCACGCTGCCGACGAACACCCCGAGCGCTACACCAACCCAAACCCAGACGCCAACGGTCACGACCACGCCGACCGTCACTGCCACGCCGACCGTCACTGCCACGCCGGCGGATACCAGCACCGAGACGGCCACGCCTACCGCCTCGGCCACGCTCGGGACGACGCCCGCGACCGAAACGCCGACGTTGACGCCCTCACCGACCGCGACGCCGACTGCGTCTGGCACACCGACCGCGAGCGCCACGGCCACGATGACTGCCACGCCCCTGCCGGAAACCGCCACACCGACTGCGACCGCAACGGCGTCCCAGACCGCCAGCCCGAGTCCCACGGCCAGCCCGACCGCGACCTCGACGGCGACACCGCTCCCAACTGCCACCCTCGGAGCCGTATCGGCCTGCTCGCCGCGCCCCTCCGTCCGCGTAAGCACCTATCAGGTGGCGGCCGGACACCTGGGTGTGGTCATCCAGCAGGGCGTTGCACCGTTCAGTCGGTTGGAACTCGGCTCGGCCGGGCAGGCGTTCAGTAACGCGACGGTAGACGTGGTGGGCGGCCCGTCTGGTCTCACCACCGGCGGCAGCGTGACGTTGCCCGCCAACTCGTCGCAGGTCGAGTTGCGCGTACACCGCGTGGTGACCGGCTCTGCCGTGCACCTGCCCATCACCGTCGTGGATGCTTGCGGTGCCTGGGCGACGTTCGTGGGCGGCGGTCCCAACGCCTTCTAGCCGACACGTTGCAAGCGGCCAGATATTCCCTCGAACATGACGGCGGCCGGTCCGTTGCGCTGGCCCCGGCTCGTACGCCACACTCGTGCCGCGCCACGCCCGCGGTCTGGTGCGGTACGAGTGTGGTCTGGTGCGGCACGTCCGGCCGGCCGGTGCCGTTAGACTGCACAGGCGCAGGCACCGGTGGCCAGGACTGCGCCGTCAGGAAGTTTCATCGACCTGTTGCAGGTCGGCCGGCCCCTCGGAGGCAGCAGATGCGTGGACGCACCTACATCACCGTCATCGAACTGACTGCTCCCCCGCACGACCTCGACGGGCTGGACGGCTACGTCCAGGTTCAGGTGCTAACGCGCCTCCACGGCACGCCCATCGGCATGGTGACTGTGCCGATTCGCAACGGCCACGTAGCAGCAGCCAGCCTCATGACTGAAGTGCTCGATCACCTACGCCGCCCGATCATCCGCCATCTGCTGCAAGACCTCCTGGCGAGTCCGGCCGCCGCCCAGGCACCGCGCGCCGACGACCTCGTGCAGGTGGCCCACCCCACCGGCACCGAAACCTTGCCGAGCATGACCGTCGCCGTATGCACCCGCGACCGCCCGGATGATCTGGCGCGGTGCCTGGAGGCGCTGGAGCGTTCTGACTACCCTGGCCTCGACGTGCTGGTCGTTGACAACGCCTCACGCACCGATCAGACCGCGCAGATCGTCCGCGACCGCTTCCCCCAGGTCCGCTACGTCCGCGAGCCGCGCCCCGGCCTGGACTGGGCGCGCAACCGGGCCATCCTCGAAGCGCGCGGCGAGATTCTGGCCTACACCGATGACGACGTGATGGTCGATGCTGGCTGGGCGCGCGCCATCGGGGCAGCGTTCGCGCGCAACCCCGAGGTCGCCGGGGTGACGGGTCTCGTCGTGCCCTACGAGCTTGAGACGGACGCACAGGTACTGTTCGAGGAGAACGGCGGTTTCGGGCGCGGGTTCTCGCGGCGCTGGTGGCGCACCGGCGAGCCGGGCGTGCCCCGCTGGACCAGGTACGGCACCGGAGCCTATGGGACCGGCGCGAACATGGCGTTCCGGCGCTCGGTCTTCGCGCACATCGGCCCGTTCGACCCGGCCCTCGATGTCGGCACCGTCACCAACGGTGGCGGCGACCTTGATATCTTGTTCCGCCTGGTGCAGGCCGGCCTGACCGTCATGTACGAGCCCGAGGCGCTGGTGTTCCACCGCCACCGCCGTGACTACGAGACGCTCCGTCGCCAGATTGATAACAACGGCATCGGGCTCGTCTCGTTCCTGGTGCGCGAGGCGCTGGCGTTCCCGCACGAGCGCCGCGAGATCCTGCAACTCGCCAAATGGTGGGTGAAGCACTATGCATTCCCACGAACGGCAATCGCCCTCATGCGGCCCGGCGGCATCCCGCGCGACCTCGTTCTCGGCGAGGTACTTGGCGGCATCGTCGGCCTGGGGCGCTACCACGCAGCCCGCCGGAACGCGGCCCGCATCGAGCAGGAACACGGCCCGCAGATCGCGGGCGCTTTCCAGCCCGCAACGAGCGATGCTGCACTGATAACCACCGAGCGCGCCGCGCCGTTGCTGCACCTCGTCCCTGATCCAACCCGTCCCGGGCCAGACGTGCCGCACGTGCCTGATGCTGTCGCGCTGCCAGATGCGCCGACGCCCGCCACCGAGTCGAGCATTGCCGTCCGGCTGGTCGAGATCGCCAGCGGCATCCAGCCCATCACGGACGTGGCGGGGTACGGCTGGACCCGTGTTGAGGTGCTGCGGCACGGCCGGCCGCTCGGCTTCTTCCAAATCGCCAACGGCTACCAGCCGATCAGCACTGAGCGCTTGATCGACGAGATCACCGACCATCTGGGTGCGACGTTGCTAGAGTCAGCGTACAGCCGCCGCCGCGACGAGTTGGAGCAGGAGGCCGTGGCGGCAGTGCGCCGGCGGTTCCTGCCAGCCGGCCGCCCGCGTGACGCCGACATCCCCGGCCCGCCGCCGAGTGTCGATGTGTCCGTGGTGGTCGCGACTCGCAACCGCCCTGACGACCTGCTACGGTGCCTGGAGTCGCTGACGCGCCTGGAGTCGCCGCGCACCATCGAGATCATCATTGTCGATAACGACCCGGCGTCTGGCCTGACGCCGCCGGTCGTGGCGCGCTTTCCTGGCGTGCGGCTGGTGTCTGAGCTGCGCGGCGGCCTGTCGTACGCCCGCAACGCCGGCGTGTTGGCGAGTCGTGGCGCGATCATCGCGGCAACGGACGACGACGTGATCGTGCCGCCCAATTGGGTCGAGAACCTCGTGCGGCCGTTCGCGAGGCCCGACGTGATGGCGGTGACGGGCCACGTGCTGCCGCTGGAGCTAGAAACGGCGTCGCAGCAGGCGTTCGAGGCGTACGGCGGCCTGGGGCGCGGCTACGACGTGCGCGAGTTTACGAGTGGCTGGTTTGCGTGGTTCAAGCGACAGGCCGTGCCGACCTGGGAGCTTGGCGCGACCGCGAACAGCGCGTTTCGGGCGTCAGTGTTCGCAGATCCACGCATCGGCCTGTTCGACGAGGGGCTTGGCGCGGGCACCCCGGCCGGCGTTGCCGAGGACACGTACCTCTACTACAAGATCCTGAAGGCGGGCTACACGCTGGCCTATGAGCCATCGGCCTGGGTGTCGCACCGGCACCGCCGCGATGACGGCGCGCTGCGGCATCAGCTTGATGCGTACAGCGCCGGACACGTCGGCTATCACCTGACAACCTTGTTCGGAGACGGCGACCTGCGCGGCCTCCTCCACATCGTCATCGGGTTGCCGCGCGGCTACATCTGGCGCGTCCGGGAGCGCGCAGCCAGACGCTCAACCTACCCGATGAGCCTGCTGCTGACCGAAGTGCGCGGCCACCTGCGCGGCCCCTGGGCGATGTGGCAATCGCGGAAGCGGGTGCGGCGGCTCGGCCACTCGTCACCCACCGGCACCACGACGCTGCCCGGCCTGGCGGCCGTCAGTCCGAGCGCGACACCAGCACCGGACGTGCGGCCGGCCGGGGCTGTGCCTCGAACTGACGCGTCGCCCGGTTGACGCCGAATCGGAGCGACTCGGCGGCCCCGAGCGCCAGCATCAGCGGGCTAATGACGCGCAACTGCCCGCGGTTCCGCACCAAGTTGCCGGGTGCCCGCGACGACGCACCGCGCATTTGCCGAGCGAACCGTGTCGCTGATGCCTGGTCGCCGCAGCGGATGTGCTTGGCGTAGTAGGCACCGATGGAGCGGTACGCCAGCCGCAGGTGGCGGGCGGCCTCGCCGTTCTCGCGGCGGCGCAACCCGAAGTGAATCACCGATGGCTCGAGGTCAATGGCGATGCGGTAGCCTGCCACCACGACGCGGTAGACGGCGTCGATGTCGTCGGCGGAGTGCAGCGGCGCGCCTGGACCGAGGATCACGTCAAAGCCGCTGATGGCGTCCAGGGCTGACGCGCGGAACACCATGTTTGCCCCCATCATGCCCGAGAGTGGAAACGCGCCGATGGAGTCAACCCTCAACGGTTCGAGCGGCTCGTAGGTTGGCGTCCAGCCCCAATCGTTCCACGGGTGCTCGGCTACGACCGGCGCGGCCAGCGCCCCGAGCGCCGGATCGGCGGCAAAGCGCGCGCTGATGCGCTCAACCCAGTCCTGCGACACACTACAGTCGTCGTCCGTGAAGAAGATCAGGTCGCCGGTGGCATGGCGCAGGCCCTCGTTGCGGGCGCGCGACAGCCCGCGCATGGAGGACGGGACGTGCTGAATTTGCCCGTTCTCGCAATAGGGCAAAATGGCATCACGACTTCGTAAGTCTGTACTTTGATCGACGACAATGAGTTGGATGTCGGTTCGTCGGCCGGCGAGTACACTTGTGGCCGCCTCGACCAACCCGCCGGGGCGGTCGCGCGTGCAGATTATCACCGTGGCGGTGAGCGAGTTCCTCACGAGCGGTACGGCGGCCTCCTATCGATCTTCGCTGCCGAACAGCGGCGATGCTCTCTGGTAGGGTAGATCGACCGTCGATGGCCGAAGGGACCGGGGTGCGGCGACGGACATCCTACCCCATCCTCAAGATTGCAAGCGTGTACCACTTAGAAAGTGTGTGCGAAGTCCGGCTTCGGGCCAAACTCGGTGAGCCGAGCCGTGCATGAGCCACGATCTGACAGCGTTCGTCACGTCAGAGTGCCCCGGTTCCTAGCCAGGAAGCGGCTCGGCGACCCTTCGCACACACTTT
>JBBQBU010000090.1:0-14880 GCA_038318015.1 Chloroflexota bacterium
GAGAGCGAACGGTTGGGGCGGCTCGTCGAGAGCCTGCTGGTGCTGGCACGCGCCGACCAGGGGCAGCCCTTAGTGTTGGTCCCGCTGGACCTGGATGAGGTCATCCTCGATGCGGCAGAGCGGGTCGCCGCACGGGCGCGAACGCGTGGCGTGCTGCTGCGTGTCGAATTGACCGACGGGGAGCAGGTCGCAGGCGATGCGAACTGGCTCACCCAGTTGCTCCTCAACCTGCTTGACAATGCGTTGCGTCATACACCGGCCGGAGGGCAGGTCACACTGGCCGCTCGTCTGGCCGGACGAGACGTCGTGCTCAGTGTGGCAGACACCGGCGACGGCATTGATCCCCAACACCTGCTCCGCATCTTCGACCGTTTCTACCGCGTCGATGATGCACGATCCCGCGCGACGGGCGGGTTCGGCCTCGGGCTGGCGATCTGCCAGTGGATCGTGCAGGCTCACCACGGTACGCTGACGGTGCGCAGCGAACTGGGCTTTGGGACCACCTTCGAGGCCCGGCTGCCACACGCCCCGCAGCCGCCAAAACCGGCCGGCGCGCAAGACGCGAATACGTCGGAGCGCAAGCAGCCAGTTCTCACGCGCGGCCGGGCCTGATACGGTATCTGGCCGATAGCCGGCCAGGGCCGAGACTGGCAGCCTGCCGAGCGCGTCAGTGGGCTGCCTGCACAATGTGGCGATGGCGGATCGATTACGGCAGGACTCGGCCTTCGGTACAGATCATCTCGCCGGTGGACGCGCCGGCTGGGACCATCGGCAGCACTGTCTCTTCCATCTTGATGCGCACTTCCAGCAAGACCGGGCCGGGCGTGGCTCGCGCCCACTGGATCGCGGCTGCCAGGTCGGCGCGGTCCGTGACGGTGCGGCCGGGGACGCCGTGCGCGTCAGCCAGCTTCACGAAGTCCGGGTGCGGCAAGATCGAATGGCTGTAGACGTTGTCGTAGAACAGTTCCTGCCACTGGCGGACCATCCCCAGGCAGCCATTGTTGAGGATCAGCAGCTTGACGGGAATCTGGTTCACGGCCAGCGTCGTCAACTCGGGCGCACTCATCTGGAAGCCGCCGTCGCCGATGACTGCCCAGACCTCTTCGCCCGGCCGCGCCACCGAGACGCCCATCGCCGCCGGCAGCGCGTAGCCCATCGTGCCGAGGCCGCCGCTGGTGAAGAAGCTGCCAGGGCGGTCAAAGCCCGTGTGCAGCGCCACGAACATCTGGTGCTGCCCGACATCCGCGACCACGGTGGCCGCACCGCCGGTCTCGGCCTTCAGCGCGCGCACCACCTCTGACGACTCCATCTCGGAGCCCAGGACCGGAGCGATGCAGTCGGCGTGCTTGGCGTCCCAGGCGCGGAGGCTCGCCAGCCAGCCGTCATGCGTACTGGCAGCGACGCGCGCCAGCAGCCCTTCGAGCACTAGCCGGGCGTCGCCCAGCACGGGCACGTCGCAGCGGGCGACCCGTCCGAACGCAACCGGGTCCACATCCACATGCACGATGGTGGCCCCCAGCGCGAAGTCTGCCGCCCGGCCGACCCAGCGGTCATCGAAGCGCATCCCGACGCCGATGATGAGGTCGGCATGGTGCAGCGCCATGTTGGCGGCGACGGTGCCGTGCATGCCGGCCATCCCGAACATCAGCGGGTGCGACTCGGGCATCGCGCCGATGCCCAGCAGCGTCGAGACGACCGGCAGACTGGCGCGCTCGGCCAGTGGCGTGACCAGCCCTTCAGCGTTGGCGAGCAGTGCACCCCGCCCGATGGCGAGCACCGGGCGCTCGGCCTGTCCCAGCAGCGCGGCCACGCGGTCGAGCATCGCCGGCAAGTCGGCAGAGGTGACGGGCGTGGGCGCTGCCGCCAGGAGAGCCGCCTCGACCGTGGCGGTGCCCATCAGCACGTCTTTGGGGAGGTCGATCAGGACCGGGCCAGGGCGGCCTTCCAGCATCACGCGGAACGCTTCGGCGACGAGGCCGGGGACGTCGGCGGGGGTACGGGCCTGGAACGCGGCCTTGACGACGGGCCGCGCCATCCCGACGATATCGACTTCTTGGAACGCCTGGGTGCCGATGACGCTGGTGGCGACCTGGCCCGTCAGCGCCAGTAGCGGCACCGAGTCCATCATGGCGGTGGCGATGCCGGTCAGCAGGTTGGTGGCACCGGGACCGCTGGTTGCCATGCAGACGCCGGGGAAGCCGGTGGCGCGGGCGTAGCCGTCGGCAGCGAGAGCGGCGTTCTCCTCGTGGCGCACCAGGATGTGCCGCAGGGCATCGTGGTTGGCAAGCTCGCGGTACAGGGGCAGCGCCGCGCCACCGGGGTAGCCAAAGACGACGCGGACGCCGTGGGCCGTGAGGGCGTCGCAGAGCAGCGCCGAGCCAGTCTGCGGCCCGGCCATCACAGCATCAGGGGCGGCGCTGAGGGTGGCCGTTGCGCTACTGACCCTGCCCTCCGCGCCGGCTAGTGATGCGTCGTCGGTGTCGGCCTGTCGTTCGAGCGTCTGGGGCGTCATGGTGCTCTGCGTCCTTTCGTCTGCGGCTGGCCACTGGTGGCTGGCTGGCTGCTCCTTGCCGATCATGGGTAGCTGCTTGCGGGCAGTTGCCCATGCGGCTTCTTGGTCGGACGCGCGTGGCCCTGGTGGTCTGGCGGCGTGGCGGGCACCAAAAAGGCCCCCGCTACTCCGCGAGGGCCTCGTGCGTCCGACAGCGTCTGGTCTGTCTGTTAGCCGAGTGCGCCCCTCGCGGAGGGCCGAATAATGACGATGCCAATAATCGCTACGGATACAGGTACGGCGACGGCAGCAGCAACCGGCAGCGTGCCCAGGGTGAGGGCGCTGGTGGAGAGGCAGTCGGCTGCGGTCACGGCATGCATGGCTGGACGTATTATCGGCGCCGGATGGCCCGGTGTCCAGTCGCGTCCAGTTCGCATAGTCTTTGCTCCGCGACATCGCGTCCGTGACGATAATTGAGACCTTGACATGCTCGAACGAATTTGGACGCGATAACCCTGACGGTCGGGAGTGGCTGCTGTGGCCTCCCACTTGGTGGCTATACTGTGACACGGTTCGGCCCAACTACAGCGGTAGTCCGAGCATTGGACGACGCCGACATCGTAAACCCACAGCCTGGATCATTGAGATGGCGTCCCTACGGTTCGAGATAAGGGGTGATCTAGGTAGCCTGACGTTGCATGCGTTGCAGGCAGCCGTCGATTTGAACCTCCGAATGCTCGCAGACTACGACAAGGGTCTCTCAGGAGAGCGTCGGGGCACCCTCGAGTGGGTCGTTACAGCAGTTACAACCGGAAGTCTAGTAATCGACGTGCAGTCTCATAGCCGCAAGCCGGATAGCGATATCGGCCTATCTGTCGCGCGCGAATACGTCCGTGGCTGGAGCCTGATCGAGAATCAGGGTGCTACGCCGCCGTTCCTATCGTGGCAGACGATGCAGAGGACGCGACAGGTGACGCGCTTGATCGGTTCGGAAGGCGTACATGGATATGCCGCCAGCACCATGACCGAGACGGCCGAAGTCACTGCCCGTGCCTCCGCACACATGGAACAGCTGGTGACGGTGAGCAATCACGCGCTCGGCGCAGTGGAAGGAACCATCGAGACGGTGTCCATCCACGGTGGCAAGCGGTTCGTCCTCTATCACAGCCGTACTCGGAAGGCCGTCACGTGTACGTTCAAGGATGATGAGTGGGTCCGTCAGGCCGCAGACATACTTGGGCGGCGGGTGAGTGTGATGGGAACCGTGTACTTCAACGCACGCGGTGAGCCTATCCGCGTGGAGGCCCAACGCCTCCGCGTCCTCCGTAGGCCGGACGAGTTGCCCAGCACCGCGTCGCTGACACGGAGCGATCCAGATTTTACGGGTGGCCTGCGCACGGAAGACTTCATGCGGCAGATTCGTGATGCCTAGACAAAGGCGTTCTCGTCTTGTTGTGGCGAACCAGCCATCCATTGATTCGTACACGGCTCCATTCTTCGATGCGGCTGTATTCATCGCATGGGTGATGGGCGAGATGGCTGACGATGGCTCGGACTGCGCTGATATCGTTCAACATCTGCTCCAGCAGGCCGAGCGGGGCGTGTTCAAGGTTTACATATCGTCGCTCACTCTCGCGGAGGTGTACAAACCAAAGGGGTACGACCCTTTGAAGCCAACACAAAATCAACGGCTATTGGAGTATTTTGAACACGAATTTTTCGAGATGGTCCTGGTAGACCGCGACATCGGGATTGAGGCCAATCGGATTGCGGCAATGTATGGCCTGAACCCAAATGATGCAATCCATACTGCTTGCGCATTGCGTGCTGGTTGCGAGGTCATCCTTACCTGGGACAAGCGATTCCTGAGCAAAGTGGTCCCCGGAATTCGAATCGAACGCCCCGAGAAGCGGGGTCAGGCCATGATGGACCTGGGCGAGGAGTCCTAACTTCCGAGGGGCTTGTAGGCGTGACATTGAGGGAGAACGGTGATGAACAACGACGAGCAAGTCTCCAAGAACCTGGAGCTTGTCGGGCGATTCTTCGAGCATCTCCTGGATCATCCGTCCGAGTTGGACGCGCAACCCGGCGGCCTCACGGTCATCCTGGTGCCTGACGACGATGAAGAGCTTGCCGAGGCCAACCTGGCGATGGCTCGGTCGCTGATGCTCAAGGACGCAGCGAGCCGAACAACTGCCGGTGTGCCCGATCACGAGGATGCTGGCGGAATCCTGCTTCGGCCGGTCCACCCCTGAGTGCCTCATGTGTGGGGCGCGGCCCGCAAGATCAGAACGAGTGCGGGCATTGCTGTTGACGGGGTGTCGGCGACGGCCTATGATTCAGAGGTCGGCCGCTCGCCTGGGCGGCCGATGTTGCCTCAGCACCCATATAGGCGATGACCGGGACGAGTACCCGGGTGGTTCACCCCCAGAGAGCGAGGGTCGTCGGCTGCAAGCCCTCGTGCGTGATCCCCGGCGAAGACCCCCCGTGAGCCTGTCCCAGAACGCGCCCCTTGGTAGCCAATAGGCAGCCAGGCGGCGTCAGTACGCGGGCACGGACGCTCCGTTAGCGGCGACAACGAGCCTCTGCTGTCGGCAGGGCGCGCACGGCATGGTGCGCCCCGTGGCGACAGCGAGGGAACCCCGGGTGGAACCACGAGTGGCCCCATCGTCCCGAGGATGGGCGGCTCGTGTGCAGTTTCACCACCCAACGATTGGGTGCACAGGGGGAGGCTCGGGTGTCAGACGACGGCCAGCGCGAGCAGACGCCACTCGATATTCTGCGTCACAGCACCGCGCACGTCATGGCGAAAGCCGTGCAGCGACTGTATCCCGGCTCCATGCTGGGCATCGGGCCGCCGATTGACGACGGCTACTACTACGACATCGACATACCCGGCAAGCAGCTGTCAGCCGACGACTTCCCGGCCATCGAAGCTGAGATGAAGAAGATCATCAAGGCGAACGAGCCGTTCGTGCGGCGCGAGGTGCCGCGCGCGGCGGCCATCGCGGAGAACGAGGCGCGCGGCGAGAAGTACAAGGTCGAGATCGTCAACGACCTGCCCGAGGATGCGATCACCTCGTTCTACGACACGGGTACGGACTGGACGGACCTGTGCCGAGGGCCGCACATTCCCACCACCAGGGGGATTAGCGCGTTCAAGTTGCTGTCGGTGGCTGGCGCGTACTGGCGCGGTGACGAGAAGCGCCCGATGCTCCAGCGCATCTACGGGACCGCGTGGCCGACGCAGGAAGAGCTTGACCAGTACCTCTGGCGGCTGGAGGAGGCGCGCCGACGCGACCATCGCCGGGTGGGCCGCGACCTCGGACTGTTCACCTTCTCTGATCTGGTCGGGCCGGGCCTGCCGCTCTGGCTGCCGAAGGGTGCCACGATCCGGCGGGAACTGGAGCGCTACGTCACGGACCTGGAGCTGCGGCGCGGCTACCAGCACGTCATCACGCCTGACGTAGCCAAAGTGGACATGTACAAGACCTCCGGCCACTGGGCGCACTACCAGGAAGCGATGTTCCCGGTGATGAAGAACGGCGACGAGGAGATGGTCCTGCGGCCGATGAACTGCCCGCACCACATCCAGATTTACCGCCACGAGCAGCGCAGCTACCGCGAGTTGCCCCTGCGCCTGGCCGAGTTCGGCACGATGTGGCGCTACGAGAAGTCGGGCGAGCTAAGCGGCCTGAGCCGGGTGCGGCGCATGGACCTCAACGACGCGCACATCTTCTGCACGCCCGACCAGATCCTGGACGAGATCGTAGGCGTGGTCAAGCTCATCGAAGATATCTACGAAGTGCTGGGCATCAAGGACCATTGGTATCGCCTGTCGCTGGGCGACCCGAACGACACGGTCAAGTACGTAGACAACCCGGAGATGTGGGCGCGCGGTGAGCAGTACCTGAAGGATGCGATGGAGCGCCTGGGGCTGGACTATGTGGAAGCGCCCGGCGAGGCCGCCTTCTACGGACCGAAGATCGACATCCAACTACGCGACCCGCTGGGCCACAGCGAGACGATCTCGACGATTCAGGTGGACTTCCATCTGCCCAACCAGTTCCAACTGGAGTACGTAGGCGAGGACGGCAAGTTCCATCAGCCGGTCATGCTGCACCGCGGGGTGATCGGGACGCTGGTCCGCATGATCGCGTACCTGATCGAGAAGTACGGCGGCGCGTTCCCGGTGTGGCTGGCCCCGGTCCAGGTGCTGGCGATCCCGATTGCTGATCGGCACCTGGAGTACGCCGAGCAGGTGGCGGAGGAACTGCGCGACAGCGGCATCCGCGTGGAGGTGGACACGCGCAAGGAACGGATGCAGAACAAGATTCGGCAGGCCGAACAGCAGCGCGTGCCGTACATCCTGGTGATGGGCGACCGCGACGTGCAGGGCGGCACCGTCTCCGTGCGCGAGCGCGGGGTGGGTGACCTGGGAGCGATGGAACGCAGCGCGTTCCTGGCGCGCGTGCGCGATGAGCGGGACCAGCGCATCATGAAGGAACTGCCGGCGACGGGCCAGCCGGCCTGACGTCGGCCCAGGGCGCGGCTACCGGGGGCGGCCCTCTACGGCCTACCATGAGGCCCCTTGATCCCCACGCCCTCCGACCCCCTCTCCCGCTTGCGGGAGAGGGGGAGTTCCACGGCCGCTGCGGCGTTTTCGTGGCTCGTGGGGTGCTGGATAGTCATAGGTACTTCAGGTGTGGGTAGGCTATGGGCCGCTCGGGGGGAGGCACGGCGGCTGACCGTCGGCACCCATCGGGCCAGCGCCGCCGTGCATGCCGTGGTGCATGCCCATGCCGGCACCCATCCCCGGCCCCATGCCTGCGCCCATACCCGGACCCATCCCAGGGTGCATCCCTGGCCCCATGCCGGCCGGCGGGCCTTGTCCTGGCGTCTGGCCGGCTCCTGGCCCCATGCCCATGCCGGCGCGCGGGCCGAACGCCGGGGCCGGCAGCGCGACGCCGTACCAATTCTGGTACCAGCCAGACATCTGCCCGATCTCGGCGGCCTGACTGGTGCCCATCGCCTGCATCAGCGCCTTCAGTTCCGGCTGCTCGACGCGCGAGGCCATGTGGCTGGTCATCATGACGGCCATCTGGTGGTGCGGCACCATTCCCTCAATGAACGTCTTGTCAAACGTCGGGCTGGCCGCAAGGGCGCTCAGGTCGTGGCCGGGCATATTCGGCATCTGGGTCATGCGGCTCGGGCCCGGCTCACTGCCGAACCAGTCACGGTACCACTGGCGCATCTGCGTGATCTCGGCTGCCTGCGTCTGCTTGATGGCCGCCGCAAGGTCGCGGACCTCCTGGTGCTCCGCACGTGTCAACGCAAGGTCGGCCATCGAGATGGCATCTTCGTGGTGCGGAATCATCTCTTCGATGAAGTGCCGGCCCATGTCGGCGCCGGTCCCTTGACTGCCGGGGCCGCCGCGCATGCCGAAGCCCATGCCTGCACCCGACCCCATACCCATGCCCGTGCCATGCATACCCATGCCGTTGCCGCGCGCGCCCATCATGGGGTGGCTGGGCCACGGCCATGCAGCCGTTGGCGTTGCGTCCTGGGCCAGTGCCGCGCCCAGTGGGGCACCGACAGCGACCGCCGCAAGTGCTGCGCCCGTCAGGATGAAGAGCTTTCTGCGTCTCATGTCAGACTCCTTTGCTCTCTGGATCCGGTGGCGCTGCTCGTCGGTCGGCGGGTCGTCATCGGATTCGTTCTCTCTACCTCCAGCGTAGGCGGTGTGCCTCAAGTGCTCCTGCGGATTCGTGCAAGAAATGCTCAAGGCCGCGTGGGCCTTGGCTCGCCGAATATGGCGAGTGCCCATCGCTCAAGGGTAGGCGCTACGGGCACTGTGTGTGAGGCGACAGCATCATGATGAAAGGCTCATGACAGCCCCCCAGTTTCCTGTCATGCTCGTGAAGAGCATGGTGTACGAAGGCTGCTTGACCATGGGTAAGCTGCTCGTCGGTGCGCTCGCGGACCGCGCCGCGCAATGTCCTGATGTGGCATTGGCCTGCTGAATCCAGCGCCTGTACGGCACGAGGAGAAGCGCGATGATAATCGATCTGCTAACCAGGAGGTCGCGGCGCGACATGCTCAAGGGAGCAGTCGTCACAGTCGTGAGTAGCACCGCGCTCCTGGCGTTACCAGGCATCGTTCGAGCGGATGCACGGCCAGTACAGAAACTGGATCTGCGACAGCGGCATCTCGGCAGCGCGCCCACGACTACCGCCGGCTCCGTCGCGGTGGCCGATCGTTCGCCACGCTTTCAGGCCGTGGCGCGTGTCCTCGAAGCGGCGATGGCTGAGCAGCACCTTCCGGGCGTCGCTCTCGGTATCCTGGCCGACGGCATCGAGGAACATGCGGTCTTCGGCGTCGAGAGCATTGGGACCGGCGCGCCGGTCACGAATGACACGCGATTTCAGATCGGCTCGGTGACCAAGACGTTCACCGGTACGGCCATCATGCGGCTGGTCGGCGAGAGCCGGATCGACCTTGACGCGACGGTCCGCACGTATCTGCCGTCGCTACGCCTCGCGGATCCAGATGTTGCGGCGCGGGTGACGGTGCGGCATCTGCTCACGCACACCGCGGGCTGGTTCGGCGACGACGTCCTCGATTTCGGTTCAGACGATGACGCGCTGGCACGCTACATCGACGAGGCGTTGCCAACGTTTCCGCAACTGTTCCCGCTCGGTGCCTTCTTTAGCTACAGCAACTCCGGCTTCATGACACTCGGTCGGCTGATCGAGGTCGTCACAGGCCGGCCGTATCGTCTGGCGATGCGCGAGCTTCTCTTCGAGCCGCTGGGGCTCGGGCAGACGACGCTCGACCACCCGCTGGCCCTCGCAGGGGCGCATGCGGAGGGCCACTGGTATGGTGCCCAGGGGCTGGAGATCCAGACGCCGTTGCTGATTCCGAAAGCCTCTGATCCGGCCGGCGGCGTCTGGTCGACGACACGGGACATGCTCCGCTTCGCCCGTTTCCACCAGGGTGACGGGTCTCTCGAAGGCCGGCCTGTGATGCCCCGGTCGACGCTCCACCTGATGCAGCAGCCGTGGGTGGCAGCCCCAGGGCTGCCGGGCCTCTCGATCGGGATGCCCTGGATGGTGCAGCAGATTGATGGTCAGCGCATGGTCTCGCACAGCGGAGACACCGCTGGGCAGCATGCTGACTTCGTCATGGTGCCGGACCGGAGCTTCGCGATCACAATGCTTGCCAACGCCGAGCCGGGCGGATGGCAGGCGTTTCAATCCGTGGCTGCTGAGGCGTTCGCGCAGTATCTCGGATCGAGCGCCGGGGCAGCGGCCGGTGCGATTGGCGCGTTGATCGTGGCCCCAGGCACGCCAGAGATTAGCCTGCCTGCGGATCGCCTCGCCGAGTATGTCGGTCGTTACCGCCAGCCCGGGTTGAACATGGACGTCCGTTCAGACGGTGATCGGCTGCTGCTTTCGGTGGAACTGATCGAGATCCCGAACGAGGTCCGCCGAGGCTCCGAGCCGCCACCCCCAGCCGTCGATCTGCCGTTGAGCTTTGTGGGTGAGGACGCAGCACTACTCGGACCGATGAGGCTACCGTTCGTGCGCCGATCGAACGGCACGGTCGGCTGGGTCGCCAACAACCTGCGCCTCATTCCCCAGCAGGCGTGACCCCGTCATCCGCCAAGAACTGAAGGGGCCGCCCTGGACGCATGTTCAGAAGCATACCAAGAGGAGAACTCGCGGCCCGGCCATGGATGGCCGCGAGTTCTCCTGCAAGGAGCGGGGATCAGGCGAGGCTGATGCGCGCCCGCCGACGCCGGCCGCGTAGCGCCTGGATGCGCCCGGCGACGGTGTTCGCGCCGCCGGCGATGGGGAGGGGGGCTGATCGCTGCGGCTCCTGCGGCCGGCGGACGCCCCAGGGCCGCCAGTGGGCCAACCTGCCGCCGAACTTGGAGAGGCTGTCGAAGTAGGTGTAGGCAACCGGCACGTACAGCAGCGACAACACCGTACTGGTCGTCATCCCGCCGACCAGCACGGCACCGAGCGGCGCGCGGCCGGACGCGCTGTCGCTCAGTTCCAGGGCTACGGGCAGCATGCTGAAGATCAGCACCGCCGAGGTCATCAGGATGGGGCGCAGGCGCGACGGCCCGGCATGTTCTAGCGCGTCTTCACGGTTCATGCCCTCGCGGCGCAAGTCGTTGGCGCGGTCCACCAGCAGGATGGCGTTCTTGCCGACTAGCCCGAACAGCGCGATCAACCCGATGAAGCTTGGCACGCTGAGGGTCTGGCCGAAGACGAGGCAGCCCAGGAATGCCCCGACCGACGCCAGCGGCAGCGCCGTCAGGATCAGAACTGGCTGCAACCAGCTTTCGTAGAGGACCGTCAGCACGAGGTACATCAGCACGATGGACGCGGCGAGGCCGAGGATCAGCGCAGTGAACGAGCTTTGCTGCTCCTCACCCGTGCCGGCCAACGCCCAGCGCGTGCCCGCTGGCAACTGCACCGACTCCATTGCCTTCGTCGCGTCCTCGGTGGCCGTCCCGAGCGGCGCGTTGAACGGCTCGGCCCCGAGCGTCGCCACCCGCTGCCGGTTCACCCGCGAGATGGTGGTGGGCTTCTGCTGCCGGTCGAGCGTGGCAACCTGCTGCACCGTGAGCATACGGTCGCCACGCTGCACCAGCGGTAGGGCGTTGAGTGCGCCCGGCTGGTTGCGAAGCTCGGCGGGCAGCGTCACGCGCACGTCGCGCTCCTTGCCGGACGGCTCGGCCCACTTCGCCACCGTCGCGCCCTGGTAGGCAACGCGGACGGCCGTGCCGATCTGCTGGGCGGTCACGCCGAGGTCGCGCAGGCGGGCAACGTCAGGACGAATGGTCACTTCCTCAGACGAGGACAGGCTGTTCGTTACGTCGGCCAGGGTCGGCACGATAGTCAGGGTCTGTTCCACCGCGCCAGCGGCCTGCCCGAGCACATCCAGGTCGTTGCCGAACACCTGAATCTGGAACGGCTGCGAGCTTGGGCCGCCCTCGCTGTTGCGGCGCGCCTGCATCTCCGGCACGATGGCCTCGCCGGCCTTGATGGCCGCCCGTGCGACTTCCAGATTGGTGCGAGTCCGGGTGCTGGGCTTGCCAATGTCCAGGGTGATCGAGATCTGGCGCGCGTTGCCGCTGGCCCCGACCTGGACGTAGGCCGAGTGAATCTCGGGGAAGTAGGCCTTGTCGAGCAGGACCATTTCCCAGCGGCGGGCCGCGCGGTCGGTCGCTTCGATCGCGCTGCCAGCGGGTAGCTCGCCCGCGATCATGGTCGTGTCAAGGTCGCCCTCGGGCACGAACTCACTGCCCAGGTTCTGGAGGATCAGCACGTTCGAGCCGAACACCAGGATCGCGCCGACGATGATGACCGGGCGATGGCGCAGTGCCCAGTGCAGGACCGTCTTGTAGCGGCCTTCGAGCCAGAGGTACGATGGCTCGAAGATGCGGGCGAATCGGCCGAAAAGGGACGGCTTCGTCTCATGCTGGCTGCCGGACTTGAGCCAGCGCGAGGCGATCAGCGGGGTCAGGGTGAAGCTGACCAGCAGCGAGGCCAGGGTTGCGGCGACCATCACGACGGCGAAGGCGCGCAGGAATGCCCCGGTGATGCCGGTGATGAAGATGATTGGCCCCCAGACGGCCACGTCCACCAGCGTGATGGCAATGGCTGCCATGCCGATCTCGGAGCGGCCCTCAATGGCAGCGGTCGTCGGGTCTTTTCCTTCTTCTAGATGCTTGAAGATGTTTTCCAGCACGACGATGCTGTCGTCCACCAGCACACCAATGGCCGTCGTCAGGCCGATGAGCGTCATGCCGTTGAGCGTCTGCCCGGACAGCTTCATGGCGATCAGCGCGACCAGCAGCGAGGTCGGGATGGCGAGCATCACGATGATGGTGCTGCGGACGCTGTGCAGGAAGAAGAAGAGCACGACGCCGGTGATGATCGAGGCGAGGATCAGCTCATCCTGCACTTCGCTGACCGTCTCGCGGACGTACTGGCTCTGGTCGATGACCTTTTCCAGCCGGAAGCCCTGGGGCATCTCGGTGTCGATCTGCGCGACCTGCGGCAGCACGGCGTCGGCAACCTGCGCGATGTTGGCGCTGGACTGCTTGAAGACCAGTAGGCCGGCGGCCGCCTGCCCGTTCAGGCGGAGAATGGTGTCCGGCTCTTTGCCGCCGAGGAAGACGTTGGCGACGTTCCGTAGTTCGATGACCTGGCCGCCAGGGCTGACGATGGGCGTAGCCTGGAGGCCGGTCATGTCCGCGCCGCGCGTGTCGAGGCGGATCGACGTGCTCCGGGTCGAGCCGCCGCTGCCGCTCTTCATCTGGCCGCCGGAGGTTGCGAGGTACTGCGACTGAATGGCGCTGGTGACGTCGACGATGGTCAGGCCGTAGGCGCGCAGCCGGTCCGGGTTGACTTCGACCTGCACTTCAGGCTCGCGGCCACCCACGACGGTGACGCGGCCTACGCCGTTGACGCCTTCGAGCCGGGGCCGCACGATATCGTTCGCCATCTGGTACAGCTTCACTGGGTCGGCATCGCCAGCGCTGGTCACGGCAAGATTGACGATGGGGATGTCGTTGAAGTCGAGCTTGGAGTACGACGGCTCTTCGACTTCGGACGGCAGCTCTCGGCGGGTGCCGCTGACTTTCTGCTGCACGTCGGACGCCGCGACGTCGACGTTGACGCCCTCTTCAAACTCAATGGTGATCTGCGACAGACTCACCTGCGAGCTTGAGGTCATCTTTTTGATGCCGCCAAGCCCGGAGATAGCGTCTTCGAGCGGGCGCGTGACCTGTTCTTCGACGGTCTGGGCGCTGGCTCCTGGGTAGACGGCCGTCACTGTGACGAACGGCAGGTTC
This sequence comes from Chloroflexota bacterium, assembly GCA_038318015.1. Classification (GTDB taxonomy): domain Bacteria; phylum Chloroflexota; class UBA6077; order UBA6077; family JACCZL01; genus JADZEM01. Next base: position 13,365 of record JBBQBU010000090.1, read on the forward strand.
AACTCCGGGTTGTTCTCTAATCCAAGGCTGAAGTAGCTCATGGCGCCGAACAGCGTCAGCGCGAGTGTGACGGTCAGCGCCACCACCGGGCGATAGACCGCCATTCGCGTGAGCTTCATGATCTCGTTTCCTTCTCCGAACACAGCGGCCCGGTCGATCCATTCGACCGGGCCGCCCCCTCGCCGTTGATGCGGGCTGCTACGTACGTCGGTCCACCATATGACGAAACGAGGTTTGGTACTGTTGCACCCGGAACAGCCGGGATTGCGTCGTCTGTACAGTTCGGGGAGCGAACGTATCGCAGCAGCGCGGGCCAAGGTGGCTGGTGTCTGAGCGTGGCCGTGCCTGTTTCCGTGGCCTGTGCGATGCCTGCCTGTGCAATGCCCGCCAGTGCCAGATGACTCTAGCGTGTAGAACACGTCGATGTGCCAGCGTGTTCCGGGCTTTCGTGTGAACTGGTGTGCGAACGTAATGCGCTCGCGATGCCGGCGCAGCAGCAGTCGCGCGGTGGCGCGCCTTTCGAGAGACAGCCTGTTGCTACCTGCGTCGTGGGGGCTGTTCGGTCGCGCGGTGGCAGTGGGCAGCGGGATTCTGTCTGCCCGGCCCGCCTGATGGGCATGCCATCTAGTACCATTGATGATGTCCGGGCAAGCAGCGATGGCAACCTATGATGCATGTGCATTATAGGCGATGGTGCCGCCTCGTTCCTGTGCACCGGGGGAGGCCCTGCCCATGTCCAGGCGCGTTATGCATCCTATTTTCAACAAACCGCTCGAACACTCAACGCTTGAGAAGATCATGATTTTGTTTTCGCGTGCGCTGCTGCTGCGCTGCCCAGCTTGCGCGCAGTATGGGCTGTTCCGCAGTGTGTACGGGCTGAAGAAGAGTTGCCCAGGGTGTGGGCTGCTGCTCCAGCGCGACGAGAACGGCTACGAGATCGGCGGCATGGCCATCAACCTCGTGGTGGCAGAAGGCACCTGGGTCATCGTGTTCGTGAGCATGCTGTTCGCGACGTGGCCGAATCCGCCGTGGGTGCTGCTCCAATGGGGGTCAGTGGTCCTGATGGTGGCGCTGCCGCTGCTGTTTCTGCGGCACGCGCGGGTGTTGTCGCTGGCGCTGGACCTGTTGATCCGGCCGCCCGGCCGTCAGGAGATGATCCGCACGCAGTCGTCGTCGGCCCCGCCGCCGGTCATCTGAGGCGGTAGCCGCCCCTGGCTACGCAGAGCGCCCCGGCCAAGAGAGGCCGGGGCGCTCTGCGGTGTGTGCTTTCTGAGGCGTTGGCTGGCCGCTCGATCCCACGAGCCTGACGCCAAGAGTTGACCGCGCGACGCCCCCGACCGGCCGGTCGGGGGCGTCGCAGTTCTGAGGGCGCGCGGTTGGCTTATTGGACGCGGAACGTCATGGTATCGCTGTTGTTGCTCTGGTTCGCATCTGGGGAGTTGCCGGTGGCGTCCACAGTGGCGACCACGTTGAAGGTGCCGGGCGTCGCCGGGGCGGTCGCCTGGATCTGGATGTT
>JBBQBU010000091.1:0-14839 GCA_038318015.1 Chloroflexota bacterium
GGGCAGGGAGCATGGTGTTCGTGGCCCACACCGGCGACGACGCTCCCGCCGAGTTCCGGGCGCGGATGTCGAAGGCGCAGGCAGTTCTGGCTGCGGCGGGGGTGCGGACCGGCACCCTGTCGTTCAGGCAGGCAGAGATGACCGCGCTGACGCGCGAGACCTACCAGCAGTTCATCGATGGGGCCTTGCGAGGCAAGGCGGCGTTCCTGTCTACCCCGTTGCTACTGCCGGCCGCCGCCTGACGACATAGGCGACAGTGATGTTCGCCGCAGCCACAGGCGCCGGCATGGAGCGGCCTCGGCTACGACGATGTTTGGAAATTGATACGCTGCAACCAGACCCGAATCGTGCGCTCACGTCGTTCAGGAGTGCGGATCGCATTTGCCCGGCTCACAATTCCCGCGCGCCGCATCCTACATGGATCGGGCGCACGGAGAGCGGTGGGCCGAGTTGTGCGTATCTCTCGTCAGGCCCGCATGGTCACGATGGCGACCGAGGATCACTCACCTGACCCCTCCACGAATGCGCCAGGAACGCCGATAGTAGAGGTAGCCGGCACGCGCTGTCGGCTAACCCCTGCACCCACACCCCTCGCACGAGCGCTGCCCAAGGAGCCGTGTCCCTCATGGAGCCAATCGCCCCCGTTGCCTCAGCAGCCTCGGCTGCGGCAGCGCGTGCCCTGCCCCTGGGTGACTCTGGCCTCGCCGTCGGGCAGTTGGTCCAGGCGCGCGTCACGCGAGTGGATGGCAACCATGTCCAACTGCGCTGGGGAGACCAGACCGTCAACGTCGGCAGCCGAATCCCGCTGACGGTCGGCCAGCAAGTAAGCTTGATGGTCGAAGAGGGCAACGGCGGGAAGATGCTGCTGCGGATGGTGGACGACACCTTCGGCAAGAGCCGACCGGCCCGCGCGGACGGTGCCGGCAACGGTCGGAGCGCCGGGCGGTCCGGCCCAGGCCAGAGCAATGCGACGGGTGGCAGGCAGTCACCGATCACCGGCCTGCCAGGCCAGACCGGGCGCAGCAGCTACGGCCCACCAGGCGGTCAGGCCACCGAGGGTGACGGACCCACGCGGGGCGGGAATGGCACGCCCGGCGGTACGTTGGTTGATGGTACGGCACCGGGACGTGCGGGCACTCCGGCCACGCCGGCGGCGCGCCCGTGGGGTGCCGACGGACAACCGCCGATGCGGAGCGCCGGTGCGCTCGCCAGCGGCCCCTGGCAGCCAACGCAGACATTGGTGCCGGGCGGCACAGTGAGTGGCGACGCCCTGACCAACCTGCTCTTCGAGCCGCTCGACGGCACTGCAGCCCGACTTGCGGGTGCCGCGCGCCAGGGCACCAGCAACGGCAGCAGTCCGGCTGCCGGTACCGGTCCAGGCGGGCCGACCGGTGCCGGATCTCCGAGTGCCGGCCGCACCGGCACGCCCGCCCCTGCGAACCCGGCCGGCCGGGCCGGACAGACTCCGGCGACCGACAGCACCGGCGCGTTCGCTGCCCGAACGGCTATTCCGACCTACGGCCGCCTCTCGCAGAGCGTCGGCGGGGCAACGGCGTTCGGACTGCTCGTGGCGTCGCTCGGGCACGAGGCTGGCCGGACGCTGGCACGCGCACCGCTGGCCCCCGCCGATCTTGGCCGCCTCCTGGTGGATGCCGGCATCCATCCCGACGAGATGAATACGGTGCTGGTCAGCGAGATGCTGGCACAGGGCGAGGCCGTCACTGAGGGCAACGTCCGGCAACTGCGGCGCGGGCTGTCAGCGGCCGGCGGCAGTCCCGCCGATGCCGCTCCAGCCGTAGCCCTGAGCCGCCTCGGCTTGCCGCTCACCCCGTTGAGTCAGGCCGTCGCCCGGCAAGTGCTGGCCGGCCAGTTCGACCCGCCGGCCGCCTGGGACCAGTTGCTGGGCGAATTGCAGCGGCTGATGCGTGGCGGCGGCGCGAACAGCCAGATTGGCGTGCTGGCCCAGGAACTCCTGGCCGACTGGCGCGTCCCAATCGAGGACGGCGCGGACGGCATCGCGCAGTGGCTCCGCAGCGCCGTCGATCAGGTGGCGACGCCGCTCGAGGCGAAGCTGGCCCGCACGGCGACGTTCCTGAGTGGCGAGCAGCCTGCCCTGACCACGCCGGGCCAGGACGCGCGCGCCCGCATCGACCTGCTGGGGCAGGTGCTGGCGCTGTCACCGCGCGGTGAACGCAGCCCGTTAGCACACGCGCTCCACCGTACCCAGGCGACCATCCAGTCGGAGCAGATTCTCAACGGCGCGACGGTCGAGCGTTCAGAGCCGCGTTTCTTCGCCGTGACCGTGCCCACCATCGTCGAGCAGCGGTCAAGCGCTCTGGAACTCCGCGTCCGCGAGCGTGACGCGCGGGGCAGCGCGCATGGTGACGTTGTGCGTCCAGACGTGGTGCAGATTCGCCTGGACTTGCCGAGCCTGGGCGACCTCGGCGTGAACCTGATCATCGGTCAACACAGCGTCGCCTGTCACTTCTCGGCTGCGACCCCGTTCGCCGAGGCGCTGCTGACGGCCAGCACAACCGAACTGATGGGTCGGCTGAAGCGGCTCGGGTTCTCGCACACGGCCATTGACACCGCGCACGAAGCACCTGAGCCGATCTTTCCAGCACCGGCGGCCACTCCCCGTGTCAGCCGCGTGGACGCCAAAGCATGAGCGGCCCCGAGAAGCCAACCCGGCGACCGCTGCCGGCCCACGCGGGCATCGTCCGCACCAGCCCGCTTGAGTGCGCTGCGAACGCTGGCGACCGGGGCGGCGACGGCAAGCCTCGGCGCGCCATCGCGTTGCGCTACGATCCGAACGGTAGCACCGCGCCAGTCGTGGCGGCGGCGGGGCAGGGGCTGGTGGCCGACGAGATCCTGCGGCGTGCCCGAGAGGCCGGCGTCCCGATCACCGAAGACCCACAACTTGCAGCGATCCTGAGCCAGATCGACGTGGGCGCGGCGATCCCGCCCGAACTGTACGCAGTCGTGGCCGAAGTGCTGGCGTACGTCTACGGCCTGGACCGGCGCGCGGGTGGCCGCCGGTAGCCCGAACTCCCACCTCGTGACGCGTGACACGAACATGGTGGCGGGCGGGCTATGGCCCTCACCTCCCGACCCCCTCACGAACTACAGGCCCCCTCAATCCCCACGGCCACTCGGGCCTCCCCGTGTCACGAACGACGGCCCCTGCGGGGCGCGAACATCGGCTACGCCGACGCCCCCTCTGCTGCGGCAGGATCCCCGTGTCGCCGCCTCTCCGCGTTGCAAGCGGGAGAGAGGGAGTCCCCAGTGCCGCAGCGACGTTCTCATCGTCCGTGGTGCCTCGGAGCGGATGGATACCTCAGAGTCTCTTGCCGCACCGGAATGCCGGCTGTCCGCTCGTGGTTTCCCTCTGTGCGACGCGTCGTGGCTTGACGCGCCCGCCGGCCACTCGCTACGGTGCCCTGAGACACCAGAGGGATGGGAACATGGCAAAGCTCACACTTGGCTACAAAGCGTCGGCGGAACAGTTCGCCCCGCAAGACCTGTTGGACTTCGGCGTCGCGGCCGAGCGCAACGGCTTCGACAGCGTGGTCGTCTCGGACCACTACCAGCCGTGGAACCACACCGACGGCCACGCACCACACTCGTTCACCTGGCTGGCCGCCCTCGGGCAGCGCACCCAGACCGTCAAGCTCGGCACCAGCGTCGTCACCCCGACCTTCCGCTACCACCCGGCCATCATCGCCCAGACGATGGGCACCCTCGACCAGTTGTCGCCCGGCCGGATCTTCCTCGGCGTCGGCACCGGCGAGTCGCTGAACGAGGTGGCCGTCCTCGACATCCAGTGGCCCGGCTTCAAGGAGCGCTTCGGCCGGCTCAAGGAGTCCATCGACCTGATGCGCCAGTTGTGGACCACTGACCACGTGTCGTTCCAGGGCGAATACTACCGCACCCGCGACGCGACCGTCTACGACAAGCCGACCGGCACCTTGCCGCTGTACATTGCGGGCGCTGGCGCGTCGGCGGCGAAGCTGGCGGGCCGCGTGGCCGAGGGCTTCATCTGCACCAGCGGCAAGGCCTGGAGCCTCTACACCGAGACGCTGCTGCCGGCCGTGAAGGAGGGGGCTGCTGCCGCCGGCCGCGACTACGACGGCATCGAGAAGCTGATCGAGATGAAGGTGTCCTACGACACCGACAAGACCAAGGCGCTGGAGGACACCCGGCTGTGGGCGGCGCTGGCCCTGCCGGCCGAGGCGAAGGTCGGCGTGGAGGACCCCCGCGAGATGGAGCGCATGGCCTCCGAGTTGTCGATCGAGACGGTGGCCTCCCGCTGGATCGTCTCGGACGACCCGGACGAGCAGGTGGCGAAGATCAAGCCGTACATCGACCTCGGCTTCACTCACCTGGTCTTCCACGCACCGGGGCTGGACCAGGTCCGCTTCATCGAGTTGTACGGCCGTGACGTGCTGCCGAAGCTGCGCGCCCTCGCCGAGTAGCCCCAGACCCAGAGGGTCATGGGACATGCAGAAGCCCCCTCCCGTTGCTGGGAGGGGGCTTCCGCATGGTACGCATCGCGCCGGCTCGCCCACATGTGGGCTGCGAGTTAGCTGCTACATGCGCTCGGCGACAGTGGTCTTGTACCAGTCGCCGTGCCCGGTCCAGGCCTTGTCCTTCTGATCCTGGAAGAACTCTTCCCGACCGAACAGATACACGACCGCAACGGCGCTACCGCGACGAATCACGAACCGCCAGTGCTGCCAGACCTTCTCATCCTGCCAGAAGCCGCCGATGAAGGCGAACTCCTCGCCGACACTTGGAGGCTTCAGCTTCTCGACCGGCCCCTTCACGCCTTCCTTGCGTTCGGGGAAATTCTTGACCGCAGCCTGCTCCTTGAAGAGTTGCTTCGCCGTCTCAGCATCCTTCGTGACCCAGACTTTCGTCTCGATCACGTTCGGGCCAAGCGCACTCGCGCCGCTCGAGCGGTCGCGCTCGTAACGACTGTTCGCGAACTTGCCCCACTTGTCGGTGCCGTCCTCGTTCTTGTATTCGGTCGCTTCCTTGCCGGCGTCTGCAAGCAGCAAGAGAGCCTGTCGCGGGTCGGTCAGCGGGCCGCGCGGCGGGGCTGGTGCGTCCTCATCTTCGTCTTCGTCGTCGCCAGCGGGCGCTGCGGCCTGCTGGCTCGGCGGCGGCGTGGTGTTGGACTGCTGGTTCGCAGGCGGGTTGCTTGCGCCCTGCGCCGGCGGGTTGGACGCACCCTGCGCTGGTGGATTGCTCGCGCCCTGAGCCGGCGGGTTTTGAGTTTCCTGGTTCCCTATCTGCGGGGTGCCGTCGGCGTTCTGCGGTGCCGCCTGCGCCTCACTCGGCTGCTCGCCGTTCGCAATGTCGATAGCCCGGCGCTCGATGCACTCTGGCATGTCGTACAGGTCACGGTCGTTGTAGCAGTCGATGTCTTCGGCAAGCGCGGCCCGTGCGCCCATGCCAGGCGTGCTACTCCCGCCCGTCGTTAGCACCGACAGGGCAAGCGCGCCGCTCATCAGCCCTAGCGCTGCCCTGCCGAGCCAGTCTCGTGTCACGCACATTGGCATCGTCTCTCCTGGTCCCTTCCTTCGGTGCAATGGCACCGGCTGCCCGTCTGCCTGCTGGCAGCGTCGGTCGTCCAACCGACAGCGCCAATCTATCTTGCGCGTTTCCGTTACGCCGTGGCAGTCGTTCTCGTCGTCGCCGGTCACGAGCCGCGCCGGCCGACCCCGGCGGATCGTTCGCACCGGCCGCTACCATGATGGCAGCATCGCGGCACCCAACGTAAGAGTAAACGAGCGGGGGCGGACGAAGTTGCTGCCATCACGCCCACAACGGGCAGGCAAACGGCTGGTGATCGGGGCGAGCCGGGTGGCGCTCACCACGGTGGGACTGGCCATTTTTGCGTTTGGCGTCGTCCTGAACCTCCAGGCGAACGCCGGCTTGTCGCCGTGGCAGTTGTTGCACTACGGCATCACCCTGCACACGCCGCTCACATTCGGGCAGGCCAGTCAGTTGGTTGGGGTGCTGATGGTCGCCGTCTCGTGGCTGGCGGGCGTACGCCCGGGCCTCGCTACCATCATGAACGCCGTCCTGGTCGGCTGGTTCACGGATCTCTTGCTCACCAGCGGCCTGATCCCACAGATGCAGCCGGGCCTGACGGGCTACGCAATGCTGTTGGCGTCGCTGGCCGTCTCAGGGCTTGGCATTGCCACCTACATTCGGGCCGGCCTGGGGGCCGGCCCGCGCGACAGCTTCATGCTGGCCCTGATGCGGCTGCTAGGGCGTGGCCCCGCCCCGAGCCGCATCGTCATGGAGGTGGGGGCCACCCTCTGCGGCTACCTGCTGGGCGGGCCGTTGGGCCTCGGGACAGCCCTGTTTGCGGTCGGCCTCGGCCCGGCCGTCGGCTTCTGGTTCACGGTGGTGGGCGTCAAACCTCGCGTCTGAACGGCCTCAGCCCCGCCGACCCCGGCGCAGACGGACGCCCACTGACGAACGAATCAGGCGGAGGGTGACGTGTCCGGCAAGTCAGCGGTGACGATTGCCACGGCGTCGTCATCGTCCAACTCCGCGCCGGGGGCCAGGATCAGTTTGTGCTCGCCGGCTGGCAGCGGGCGGGCGGCGGCGACGCTCTGCAACTCGTCGGCGTCGCGGAACCCGAACGCGCGGATGGTCGGGTTAATTGCCTCGTCTCGGACCTGTCTCTTGCCGAAAACCTTGTGGCGGACCATCACGCGCACGCGGTCCTCCATGTTCGGCATTAGGTGCTGGGCCGGCATGCGGAAGCTCGTCGCAACCTTCTGGATATCCTGGGCCGTACCGACCTCGTCATGCTCAAGCATCATCTTGACGAGATCCTTGTAAAAGGCGTGGTGGAACGCCTCGTCACGGCCAATGATCCGGAGTCCCTGGCCCGCGCCGAACGAGCCGCCGGTCGTCAGCACGCCACGCAGGTGCTCGTAATTGCGCTGCGTCTCCTTCTCCTGAAACGCGGCGTAGATGAGCATTTGCCGGGCTGTCGGATACGGCATAGTCCACTGGTTCCGCGCCAGTTCCAGCCGGAATTCGCGGGTCTGCTCCGGCGTGCGGGCACCGGACCGCTCCAAAATAAGCTGCAAGGTGCGGCCGTGCTTCAGCTCTTCATAGCTCCAATTGATGTGGGTGTTGGATAACCCGACCATCGACCGATAGTAGCCAAGGCCCTTCTCGGCAAAGTCTGGCAAAAAGCTCTCGACCGCAAAGAACGATTCGATCATCAGCGCCGCGTCATCGCTGATCGGCTCTCGACCGACCGCGTCCCACGGCACATCTCGCTCGACGATCCATCTGCGGTTCCAGCCCTCGGGGTCTTCCGACCGGTTGAAGTACGACCAGAACGCCTCCTCGACGCGCCAGCCAAACTCTTCCTCCCACGGGCCGATGGGGACCGGAACCTTTTCTTCGCGGAACCGGGCGTTCTCATCACTCATTGAGACATCCTCCAGATTGGACACAGAGCGCACGTGTCAGGCCAGCGCCCACGGCCTCAGGGATCCGGTGGGTCGCGTCAGCCGACTCCTGCGCCGCCAGGATGGACCACGAACTGCTCGCCCTGACCAGTTCCCTGCCGACGCCTCGACGTCCGGCTGGGCGCAGAGACCAGACCAGCCATCCAGTGTACCGCCCACACCGGCGAGCGCTGCACTGTATGATCTTAGCTCTAACTAATTGTTCTCGTTAGCTTACACTCGCGTGTGTGGCCTGGGGCGCCTGCGAAGGATACCAGGGGTCGCCTGTCTGAACCATCGTATTTTCAGCTATCGGCGGCCTCCGTACCAGCAAGAAACACGCGCAATACCGTGACCGGCATTCACGCGCGCAGCAGCACCGGCTTCGACCGCCCGAATGTGGGGCCGGGCGACGGTCATACGGTGGTCGGGTTCGGTACAATGGCGTCGCTCTTGTGATGGCGCACAGCCGGGAATGATCGAGCCGCGCGACTACGCAGGCACTCTTCTGGGAGAGACATGCAGCACACCGTTGGCCGCAGTTGGCCCGTTATCGTCGGCATCGTGATCCTCGCGCTGTTTGTCCGCCTGGAAACGCAGCAACCGCCCGTCATTCGGTCGTCATTCACCTTGGTTGGCATCATTGACTGCGGCCAGCGGAGCGGGCGCGCCTGTGCGCCGAGCGAGACCCTCACGCTGATCTCAGACGACAGCGGCGCGAAGATGCCATACGTCATCAATCTGAGTTGGCTCAAGGACAAGCTCTCAGACTCGTTCGAGCAGGACCAGCAGGTCCGGATCGAGATCGAGCGGCTGCCGGACGGCACGCTGATGGCCCTCCGCATTATCGAGTTGGCCAACCGCCAGGGCACCCAGCGGGACGACGAGGGTCCGCGACCGTCGTCGTCGGACCAGAGCAAAGACGACGATGATGATGAAATCGTCACGATCCAGGGCCAGGAAACGACGACGACCACGGCTACATCGACGATCTGTATTCCTGCCACGGCTACGTCGGTTGGCCGGACCACAACGACGCAGACATCGACCACTGACACGACGCTGACGACCACCGAGACGACGACGGCGACCATCACGTCAACCACCGCCACGACCACAACCTCCTTCTTTACTCCAGCCAGCGTCACCGAGACGGTCACGTCAACGACCACCATCTTCCCGTGCGGCACGACGACGACCCTCACGTCCACGACGGCGACGGACAACACGACGACAACCAATACCGTGACGACCACGACCACGACAGGCACGACGCAAACAACGGTCACGACCGCCACGACCACGACGACGCAGGAGATTTGCCGCGTGCCGCTCGGCACGGCCGGCGACGAGGATGCCGTCAACGCCTGCACGGGGCCGTCGTCGCCGGCCCCGTGGTGGGTCGAGGCCGCCGAACCGTCCTGGGAGGCCGTAGCCGACGCCCCGGCGGACTGGTGGGCGCGCCTCGCGGGCGCAGGCAACCCCGACAGCGCGGTGTCGCCACAGTAGCGGGTCGGTCCGGCCGGGCACTGTCTCACGGGCTATACTTCTGTCGTGCTCCTGACGAAGGGAACGCGGGCACGTTGTCTCACATGTTCATCCTTCACGACCGCACACACAAAGTCACACTGCACCTGAGCGACGAGGAACTGCGCCGCTGGGAGCACGTCCGGCGCTCGCTCTCAGACGGCGAGGCGGTGCCGTCACATCGCGAGGCCCTGCTGATGATCCTGGAACTGGCCGAAGAAGCATCAGCCGGCCGGCTGGGACGCCTCACCGAACACTGGCGCAGCCGCGAGCCAGAACTGATCGAAGAATAGGGCCGGGCGGACGCACTTCTGCGGTCCGCCCGCTGCTCACGTCGCCAGACCATCTCAGCTACGGTGACGGTCGGGCCGCTCCTAGCCGTGACCGGCAGATCGCCTACGGCTTACAGCCCGCCGACGAAGCGCCCGGGGTTGAGCGTGCCCTTCGGGTCGAGGTTCTGCTTCAGCGCCCGCATCACCGGGAAGCCGCTGCCGACGTCGCCCCACGGGTCAATGCCGCCGTCCAGTCCCTTCGCCGCGGTTGGGCAGGCTTCCAGCACGAGGCTGCCGCCCTCACCGCGCACGTAGCCGCGCAACTGCGTCACCAGCGCCGCCAGACGGCTGATAGCGTCGGCGTCCCAGGCAGACGGCGATAGCTTGAGGTAGACGACGCCACTGCCGGCGTGGGCCAGCACGCTCGGCTCGAAGCCGCCGGCGCGGGCGACTGAGCGGGCCGTCGTCAGGGCAACGGCGCTACGGGCCGGCGGCACCGTCAACTTCAAGAGTGCCACGCCCCCCGTTGATGGGTCCGTGAACTCCCGCAGGACGGTCCAGACGCCGTCAAGGCCTGCACCTTCGCGCAAGGCGACCGTGCCGCTGGCCTTGCTGCACAGCGCGGTCACGTCGGTCAGTTGCCGCTGCACCGCCTTTTCGAAGCCAAGCGCCGCCACGACCAGCAGCACGCCGTCAGCCGAGATCGTCGGACTGCCGGGCAGGTCGGCTGCCGCAACCGGGTCCAGCAAGTTGATGGCGGCCGGCCCCAGCGGTGAGCGCATCAGCGCTGAGATCGCCGCCGCCGCATCGTCAGCAGACGCGAACGACGCCAGCAACATCCCCTGATTCTGCGGCAGCGGATGGAGCTTGAAGCTCAATTCAACGACGACGCCGACCGTGCCAAGCGAGCCGACGTACAGCTTGTTCAGGTCGTAGCCGGCCACGTTCTTGACGACGCGCCCACCGGCCTTGCTGACGATGCCGTCCGCATTCACGACGCGCGTGCCGATGACGAGGTCGCGCGCAGTGCCATACAGCAAGCGCAGGGGGCCGCTGGCGTTGGCAGCAATCAGCCCGCCGATGGTCGCGCGGTCGGCGGCTGCCGGGTCCAGCGCCAGCATCTGGCCCTCGGCGCTCAGGCGGGCCTGCAAGTCGGCCAGCGTCATGCCAGCCTGCACCGTCACCGTCAAGTCGGCCGGCTCGTACTCCACGATCTCGTTCAGGCCAGTCGTTTGTACCACCAGATCAGCGGCGCGCGGGGGCAGCCCGAGCGACATGCGCGTCCCGCCGCCCCACGGTATCACCGCCGCGCCGGCCTGGCTCGCGGCGCGAACTGCCCCTGCCACGCCATCGACCGTCTTCGGGGCGCACACCAGCGAGGGGCGCACACCGTCCACGACGAACGTGCTATCGTCTGCTGCAAGCTCGCGCCATTCGACATCGGCGGCGCTCAGTGCGCCCTGAAGGTCGGCCGGGCCAGCACCCGCCGGCCTGCCGTCCGTTGCATCTGCCATCCGCTCATCCTCCGCCCGCAGTCGTGGGGACGATGAGCACGCCGCCCAGCCCCAACCGTTGCCGGCGATTGTACTACTCGGTCCAGGGGTCCAGGAGCGGCCGGGGCCGCATCCGGCGCCCTTGCTACCAGCCGGCTGTCGCGCCCTTACGCGCGAACATCTCCAGACACCGTCCGGGCGTCGGGAACACCTTGTCCGGGTTACAGGTACCCAGCGGATCAAGCCCCGCCTTGACGCGCAGCATGATCGCCACGTCGTCCTGGGAGAAGATCAGCGGCATCAAATCCTTCTTCTCCATGCCGATGCCGTGCTCGCCAGAGAGCGACCCGCCGGCCTCGGCACAGAGCCGCATGATGTCCGCGCCCGCAGAGACGGTGCGCTCGGTCTCGCCGGGCACGTCCTCATCGAAGAGGATCAGCGGGTGCAGGTTGCCGTCGCCGGCGTGGAAGACGTTCGCAATGCGCTGGCCGCTGCGCTTCGAGATCTCGCCGATCTCGGCCAGCACCTCCGGCAGCTTACTGCGCGGCACCACGCCGTCCACCGTGTAATAGTCCGGCGTGATCGCGCCGATGGCCCCGAACGCACCCTTGCGGGCCGCCCAGACACGTGCCCGCTCGGCGTCGTCCTTGGCGATGCGGATGTCCAGCGCGTCGAAGCCCCAGCAGACGGCTTCGATCTCCTCGGCCACCGTCTCGATCTCCTCGGCCAGCCCCTCAACCTCGACGATCAGCACGGCCTCGGCGTCCATTGGGAACCCGACCTTCGCCTTCGACTCGACGGCCTGAATGCAGAGGTTGTCCATCATCTCCAGCGCCGCCGGGATGATCCGCCGGCCGATGATGCCGCTGACAGCGGTGCTGGCGGCGGCCACGGTCGGGAAGACGACCAGCAGCGTCTTGACGGACTCGGCCATCGGCACCAGCTTGCAGATGATCTTCGTCGCGATGCCCAGCGTGCCCTCTGAGCCGACATACAGCCCGGTCAGGTCGTAGCCGGGGTAGTCCTGGCCCTTGCCGCCCACCTCAATGATCTCGCCGTCCGGCAGCACGAACTCCAGGCCCATTGTGTGGTTGGTCGTCACGCCGTAGCGCAGCGTGTGCGGCCCGCCCGAGTTCTCCCCGACGTTGCCGCCGATGGTGCACGCCTTCTGGCTCGACGGGTCGGGCACGTACAGCAGCCGCTCGTGGGCCACCGCCTGCGACAGCCGCAGGTTCACCAGCCCCGGCTCGACTACGGCCCGCAAGTTCTCGTAGTCCAGTTCCAGGATGCGGTTCATCCGCGCGAAGCTGATGAGCACCCCGCCCCGGCTCGGAATCGCGCCACCGGACAGGCCGGTGCCGGCCCCGCGCGCGGTGTATGGCGCGCCGTGCTTCACACACAGTTTGATGACGGCCGACACGTCCTGCGCGCTCATCGGGAAGGTGACTGCCTGGGCGCGTGCCTTGTCAATCGAGCCGTCATACTCGTACAGCTTCAGGTCGTACTGCCGCCAGAGCACGGCGTCCGGGCCGAGCGCGCGCTCCAGATCCTCAACGAGCGGGGTCTTGAGGTCTGGACCCAGGCCCGCAGGGGCTGCCGCGTGCGTCACCATGCCGCTCCTCCAGAGGTCGTTTCAGGTCGCACGCCACAGCGCACGCACCCGTACCGCTGCCGCGATTGTACCACCCGCCAGCACGGGCGCTCATGCCAGCAAACCAGTCTGAACGCCAACGGCCCCGCTCCGAGTGGGAGCAGGGCCGCAGACAGGCCGCCTGGGCAACCAAGCTATCAGCGAGGGTTAGCGGCGCGGTCCCATCGGGCGCCGTCCGCCCCAACGTGGGCGCTCGCGACGCTGCTCGCCGTCTGCCGCCGGGACCGGGGCCGGGCGCGGCGCAGCGGCGCGAGCGACTGCCGCAGCGGCAAGGTCCTCGGGACCAAGCTTCTCGCCGTCGAGCCAGGGCTGCCGGGGCAGGGTCTTGCCGAGCAGGCGCTCGATCTGCCGCCACTTGGGGGCTTCCTCAGGCGTGACGAAGGTGATCGCCTCGCCAGACTTGCCCATGCGCCCCGTGCGCCCGATGCGGTGCGTGAACAGTTCGGCCGACTCGGGCACCTCGTAGTTGATGACCTGCCCCACGTCGGCCACGTCGATGCCGCGCGCCGCGACGTTCGTGGCGACTAGGATCGGCAGGTTGCCGGAGCGCAGGTCGGCCATCGCCCGCTCGCGCGCCTTCTGGCTCAGGTTGCCGTGGAGGGCCACCACCGGGAAGCCTTCCACCTCTAACTGCTTTGCGAGCTTCTTGACGCCGTGCTTGGTGCGGCCAAACACGATGATCGGGCCGTCGCCGCGCCGGTCCAGCAGCGTGCGGAGGGCCTCTGAACGGGTGTTCACGTCAACGTCGTAGACAATGTGCTCGATCTCGGGCGGTGCTTCGGTGGTGTCAACGCGCACTAGCACCGGGTTATGCAAGTGGCGCGCAGCCGTCTGCATCACCCACGGCGGGACCGTTGCAGAGAACAGCGCCGTCTGGCGGGTGTTCGGCGTCCGCGACATGATGCGCTCAACATCAGGCGCAAAGCCCCGATCGAGCATCTCGTCGCCTTCATCCAGCACGAAGATGCGGACCCGATCAAGCATCAGGTTGCCCTGCTTCAAGTGATCCAGCGTGCGGCCGGGCGTCCCGACCACGATCTGTGCGCCGCCAGCCAGTGCCCGCTTCTCGGGCACGAGCGACCGGCCGCCGTACAGGAGGGTCAGCCGCAGCCGCCGCGCGGACGCCAGCTTCTCCAGTACGTCACCCACCTGGATCGCCAACTCGCGGGTCGGCACCAGCACCAACGCCTGCACGCCGCGCCCATTCGGGTCGCAGCGCTCCACCAGCGGCAGCCCGAAAGCCAGGGTCTTGCCGGAGCCAGTGCGGGCCTGCCCGACCACATCCTCGCCAGCCAGCATGGCCGGAATGGCTTGTGACTGGATCGGCGTCGGCACGGTGATGTTCATGGCGTGGACGGCCGCCCGCGTCTCGGGGCGAATCGTCAACTCGTCGAACGAGGTCAACTGCGCGGTGGCCGGCAGTTCGCGAAACACGATCTCGCCAGTGGGCGAGGTGTTCGGCGTAAACGGTGTGCGCTCAATTGGGGGGCGCATCGGGGCGGGCGGTGCCGTGCGACGCGGTGCCTGGGCACCGTTCCGCACCGGCAGCGGCTCGGCGCGCCACGCGGGCTGCTGTTCGCCAACCGGGCGAGCGCCGTCGCGGGGGGCGCTAGGAGCGACGCCAGCCGCACGGGCAGCCTGCCGGGTCCGCTCGAAGCCCGGGCGATCAGCGGGGCGCTCGGGGGCGGCCCGGAAGCTCTCGCGCGGGCCGTCGCTGGTGGTGAGGGTCGGGCGGCCAGCACCGACGCGGCCAGACGGCGAGATTGCCGAGCGGTCGCGGCGGGGGGCGCGCTCGTCGCGCGGGCCATCAGCGTCGGTGCGTGCGGGACCGTCCTGGCGCGGCCCACCGGCCGACCACGGCTGGCCATCGTTGGTGCGCGGGCGGTCGGCCCGGCGGGGGTTCGTCGGCTGGCCCTGCTCGGTGCGCCGGTCCTCGGCGGCTTCCGGGCGACGCCTCAACGGCGGCGTGGGCAGGTTGGCGGGGCGGTCCCGGCCGTTACGGCTCGGGGTGCGCTCCTGAGACAGAGCGGAAGGGGCGGAACTGTTGGTCCCGCGCTGGGCATGGTTTAATCGTGTCGGCTGCATAGATGCGCTGACTCCTTACGGTCTGACGGGGAGACCTGATCGGTCAGCGCGACGTGGGGAAAAGCAGGGACCAACGCTGGAGCCTGAAATACCCGGCCAGGGGGCGAGCCGCCGATTCGTATCTAACTGTCGTACGCCTACGGTATACCCGCCATTAACCGTCGCGCGCCACAATCGGGGACGGGTGGCCAGGGCGATTGCATAACCTTTTGTCAAGTAGGGTTGATGGCGTTGATACTGCGGCCTGCTGTCCGGTGAGGCAGTTGCAGGAGGCTGCGGATGTCGGCGATGCGGGCGACGAGTATCAGCGAGCATTTCGCGACGCTG
>JBBQBU010000092.1:0-14784 GCA_038318015.1 Chloroflexota bacterium
CGGCGGCGGCGCGCTGCCGGCGCTCGGCGGACCGTTCTTCGACTTCGGCGGGCGTGTAGCCGGCCTCCTCGTCAACTTGCCGTTCCAGCGCCTCCAGCCGCGCAAGGCGCGCCATTTGCCGCTGGCGGTCCTCCTGTTGCGGTGGTTGCCCCGAAAGGGGCCGTCCGTGCGCGCCGGAATCGAGCCGGCGTTGCGGTCCAGTGTCCGGGCGCGGGGCGGCATCGGTTCGTGCCGATGGCTCCGGTCGCTCAAAGGCCCGCGTCTGTGAGTCAGCCTGACTCTGCTGGCGCTGATGGGCGGCCAGCCGGGCAGCGTCCTGCCGTTCCCGCTGCTCGCGGTCCTGGCGCTCGCGCTCGGCGGCCTGCTGTCGTTCCCGCTCGACGCGGGCCAGTTCGGCGCGCTCGCGCTGTTCGCGCTGCTGCCGTTCCTGGTCCTGCCGTTGGCGTTCGGCGGCCTGCTGGCGCTCGCGCTCCAGGCGGGCCTGCTCGGTGCGCTCCTGCTCCTTACGCTCGGCCTCGGCGGCCTCCCAGGCCCGGCGGGCGGCATCGCGCCCCTCCTGTTCGCGCCGGGCAAAGTCGCGTGCTTCCTGCTCTCGACGTGCGGCTTCGCCGGCCTCTTGCTCGCGCCGGGCGGCCTCGCGCGCTTCCCATTCGCGGCGGGCGGTGTCGCGGGCCTCCTGTTCGCGGCGCTCGCGCTCCTGAGCGTCCAGGCGGCGGCGCTCGCCAACCTGGGCTTCCTGCCGCTGGCGCTCCTGCTCGGCGCGGCGGGCGGCCTCCTGGCGGGATCGCAGGGCGACCAGACCCGCATCGGTGGCGCGCACCAGCGCTTGCAGGCTTGGGTCGTCGTCGGTGCGGGCGCCCAGCCGGTCGATCTCCTGGGCGGCGGCCTGCCAGTTCTGCGCCTGCACCAGCGCCGCGAGTTGCGCCCGCTGGGCAATCCGCACGCGGAGTTGGGCGGCCTCGCGCTGAATCTGGGTGCCCATCGGATAGCTGGGGTGGTCGCGCAGCAGCTCGGCAGCCAGCCCCTCGGCACGGCTGACATCGCGATCTCGCAGCGCCTCCTGCGCCTGATCCACCAGGATCAGCGGCTTCAGCGCCACGCGCAACTCGGTTGCCAGTTGCCCGGCCGTCGCAGGGCGTTCGTCAGGGTGCTTCGCCAGCGCCCGCCGGATGACATCTTCGACAGCGGCCGGTACCGGCCGCTCCGGCGTCGAGATCGGCGGCACGGCGGCGTGGACGTGCTGGTGCAGAATCGACATCGGCACGCCCTGGTACGGCGTGCGCCCTGCAAAGCTGCGGAAGACCATGACGCCGAGCGCGTAGACATCGCTGCGGCCGTCCAGCGGCGAGCCGGTAATCTGCTCGGGCGACATGTAGTCTGGCGTCCCGAGCAGCGTGTTGGTCATCGAGGCGGTGGCGTCCAGCAGCTTGGCGATGCCAAAGTCCGACAGGATGGCGGTGCCGTCCAGGTCAAGCAGCACGTTCGACGGCTTGATGTCGCGGTGAATCAGGTTGTTGCGGTGGGCGAAGTCCAGCGCCGACGCCGTGCCGAAGATGATCTTGTCGATCTCCAGGGCGCTGATCGGCGTGTGCAGGCGCTTCTCGAGGGTGACGCCCTCGACGAGCTGGAGCACGAGGTACGCGGAGCCGTCTTCCTCGCCGTAATCGTAGACGGTGACGATGTTCGGGTGGCCGGCCAGCCGCGCCGACGCCCGCGCCTCAATCTGAAAGCGGTTGCGCGCACCCTCAGGCTCGACCATCTCCGGCCGCAGCACCTTGATGGCAACGTGCCGGTCCAGCGCGGCGTGGTACGCCTTGTAGACGGTCGCGAAGCCGCCCCGCCCGATGACCCCGATTACTCGGTAGGCGTGGTTGCGCCCGAACGACTCGGGGAGCGGTCTGCTGCTCATAGCGCAGCCAACCGGTGCGGCGCGGCCTGCCCGGGCCGCTCACACACCAGTCTGGATGATCCTGCGCCGCGCAACCTGATCATCGTCATCGCCAATTGGAACGGCTGGAACACCACGCCATCCTGTCCAGGGTTCGTCCTTGCGAGCCAGGAACCGCTGATAGGGCTACGCGCGGCGTTCGGCCGACGACCTGCTGACGCCGTGCTGCCGATGGTGCCGCCCCCAGCCCGTCGTAGCCGTCCACGCCAACCTTGCTCGTCCATGATAGCCGAACGCAGGCAACACGCTGACCCGCCTGCGGACGCAAACGTCGCGTCTCTATTAGGGGGGATACGAGGCGCTGCTGGCTGTCCTGTTGGCAACACTCGGCCTGTTTGCAGATCAACGTGCTGGGGTACTGACGATCTGTCATGCGCGGCCCGTGCGGCAGCCCGAGACCCATTCGGACTAGTGCGTTGTGGCCATTCCCTGTCGCGCATGTCTTTGTCTGCGTGTTCCCCAGCGTTACGAGTACACGACAGGGAGTGTCGCAGCACAGATGGCCGGGGGGATCGCCGGCTCGCAGGAGGTCGAAGTGGCCCAGATCGTCTCGTCGGCACGGTTATGGCCGGCGCGGTCAGAAGAGGCCGGTCGTCGGCCCGCACCTGCGGGCGACCGTAACACACGCACGCGCAGATTTTATCTCGGCGTCGCGTTCGCGTTCGCCATATCGACGTACCTGGCTGTCCAGCTCATCCAGGCTGGCGGTGCCATGCTCAATGCGGCAGCCACCGCTACCGATCCGCTGGCTGGCAGCATGCTGGTTCACGCGACAAGCCTGGTGGCCTGGGTGGGAGCCTGCATGCTGGCCGGTCTGGTGGCGCACCACTACTTCTCCAGTCTGGGGACGACGCTGCACGCCGAGCATCGGCGCGGCGAGAAGCTGGCGCTGGTCTCTGATGTCAGCGGGGCCATGACGGGACCTTTGCCGCCCACGGACATCGCCACCAAGTTCTTGCAGCGCATCCGCAAGGTCGTGCCAGACGCGACGACGGCGGCCGTGTTCCTGTATGACGAGGCCGCCGAGTCGCTGACCGGGCTGGCTGCTGACGGCCCGTTGGCCGACGAGCTCGGCGGCGCAAACGTCTTCAACAGCATGCTCCCGGAGGCGATCCGCACGCCGATCCTCAAGGGCCGGCCGGTCGTGGACTACGACGTGCTGGTGGACACGGCCACGGTCGGGGGTACGGACGCCTGGGCGTTGTTCTCGCGGCACCTGCCGGCGCTGCGTCAGGCGCGCACCTTCGCGCTGCTGCCGCTCGTCTCCCGCAATCGGCTGATCGGCGTGCTGATGCTGCGCGACGACCGCATCAGTGCGGTGGACGTGGAGTTGCTGCAACTACTGACGGTGCTGACGCACTTCCTGGGCGGGGCGCTGCACAACGCGCTCTCCGTCTCCGAGGCCGAGGCCCGCGCCGAACGCGCCGCGCTCATCAATCGTGTCGTGCGCCACGCCCACGCCGGCGACGACGACAAGACGATGATGGCGAACACGCTGGCCGAACTGGCAACCGCCATGAAAGTCTCGATGGCTGTGGTGCAGCTCGGGAAGTCTGCCGACGATCTCCGTGTCACCTACGAGTGGACCGCATCCGGCGAGACGCCTATCGGCATCGGCAGCCAGATGGACCTACCAATTGCTCGCCTGGCCGTCCGCGACGACCGCACGGTCTCCGTCATGGACCTGCGCACCGATGTGCGCCTGAACGACAAAGACCTCGGCCACCCGGAGGACCACCTACGGACCGGCGCGGTCGCCGCATTGGCGACGCCGATCAGCCTGGGCGGCATGCTCGTGGGCGTGCTGATGCTCCAGATGAACGACACGCCGCGCACCTGGAACGGCGACGACATCCGGCTCATCGAGGGCGTGGCGCGCGAGTTGCGCGTGGCGCTGGAGACGGCTCGCCTGCTGGAAGCCCGCACCCGCGAGTCCGACCAGTTGATGGCGCTCCACCGCGCTTCCACCGAACTTGCCACCCACACCGACACCCACACCGTCATTCAGTCGATCCTGCGGAACGCGGTGACGCTGCTGGGCGGCGGCAGCGGCTCGTTCTTCCGCTGGGACCCGGAGGCGGGTGTGCTGCGGCGGGTCCAGACGTGGCAGACGCCGGATGTGGACTCGAATGCCGAGTTCCGCCCGGGCGAGGGGTTGGCCGGACTGGCATTCTCCGAAGCGAAGCCGGTCATCATCAACGACTATCAGTCGTCCGACATGGCACGCCGCCGAGGCCGCGACCGTGGCCTGCGCGCTGGCCTGGGCGTCCCCTTGATTCCGAGCGGCAAGCCGCTGGGCGTGCTGCTGATCTCGTCGTACGACGACCACACGCAGTTCAGCGCCGACGACGCCCGCCTGCTGGACTTGTTCGGGGACCAGGCGGCAGCCGCGCTGATCTCGGCGGAAGCCTTCGAGGAGCAGGGCAAGGCCGTCGCTGAGCTGGAGCGGATCAACAAGGTCAAGAGCGAGTTCGTGGCGATCGTCTCCCACGAGTTCCGGACGCCGTTGACGGGCATCCAGGGCTTCAGCGAAATGATGCGCGACGAAGACCTGACGATGGCCGAATTGAAAGAGTACGCCACCGACATCAACAAGGACGCCCGCCGCTTGAACCGGCTGGTAAACGAAATGCTCGACCTGAGCCGCATGGAGTCGGGGCGCATCCAGCTCAGCCTGGAGCCAATCGACCTGAACGCCATCGTGAAGGACGTGTCGGCCACCATGCAAGCGACCGCGCCGAAGCACGCCTTCTCGCTGCGCCTCGACGCCACGCTGCCGAAGCTGATGGCCGACCGCGACAAGATCACCCAGGTCGTGACGAACCTGGCGAACAACGCCATCAAGTACGCACCGGACGGCGGCGAGATCGTCATGATGACCCGCGCCGAGGGGAATGTCGCGCACCTGATGGTGGCCGACAACGGCGTGGGCATGCCAAAGGACTTGCTGGAGTTCGTGTTCGAGCCGTACTCGCGCGTCGAGCACGGGCCGTCGCGCTCCATCCGGGGGACGGGCCTCGGCCTGCCCATCGCCCGGCAGATCATCAAGCTACACGGCGGCCGTGTCTGGGCCGACAGCATCGAAGGCAAGGGCTCGACGTTCCACTGCCTCATTCCGGTTGGCGCCGCTGCGCGCGCCGCCTAGCCACGACGAGGAGATACTCATGGACCAACAGAAAATCTTGTTCGTGGACGACGAGGAGCAGATTCGCCGCCTTCTCAGCTCCTTCCTGACACGGCGCGGCTACCTCGTGAAGACGGCGGTTGATGGGCAGGAAGCCCTGGAGATGCTCGAAGCCGAGACGCCCGATCTCGTCATTACCGACGTGAACATGCCGAACGTGGACGGCGTTGAACTGACGCGTCGGCTGCGGGCACACCCCCGCCTGAGCCAGATGCCGGTCATCATGTTGTCGGCGAAGGTGCAGACCGACGAGATCCTGGCGGGCTACGCCGAGGGCGCGGACGAGTACGTGCCGAAGCCCATCGAGATGCGGATTCTGGCCGCCAAGGTCGAGTCGCTGCTGCGGCGCGTTGCGGCGGCCCAGCCGGTCCAACAGGTTGTCACGGTGGTCAACGGCGCGCCGCCGGAGCCGCCGGCCAAGCAAGTCATCGTGTTCATGCACGGCAAGGGCGGCGTCGGGACGACCACGCTGGCCGTCAACGCGGCGGTGGCGCTGGCGACGAACGCCGGCAAGTCCGTCGCCTTGCTAGACCTGGATCTTGCCTACGGGAACGCCGCCCGGATGCTCGGCCTGGAGGCGGAGCGCACGCTGGCCGACCTTGCGGCAGACGACCGCGTGACCCTGACCGCGTTGCAGGAAACGACGCTGACCCACCGGAGCGGCGTCAAGGTGGTGGTGGGCTGCGACCAGCCGGAGCACGCCGCCACGGTGAGCGGGCTGCTGGTGCGCTGGACCGTCGAGCAGTTGTTGGAACAGTCCGACATCGTGCTGATCGACACGGCGACCTGGCTCTCTGAGGCCACGCTGTCAGTGCTGCCGGAGGCGACATCCGTCTGGGTCGTCACCACGCCGAGACTGGTGGCGCTGGAGGCGACGGCCAACTGCCTGGGCGTGCTGGAGCGGCTCAACGTCGGGCGCGATCGGGCGCGGCTGGTGCTGAACAACACCGCGACGCGCGGCCTCAAGCCGGAGGTGGTGGCGCGCCGCCTGGAGCGGCCGGTTGACCTGAACATCCCGATGATGGCGTCGTTTGCGGATGCGGCGCGGGCGCTCAAGCCACTAGACAAGGGGCAGTCGGATCAGGTCGGGGCCATCGTGGCGCGCGACCTTGCGACGCAGCTCATCAGCGGAGCCATCAGCGCGTCGTCTGCCGCCTGATCCTCACCGTCACACGCAATCGCCCCCGCCGCCGGCATGGCTCCCCCTCTCCCGCTTGCGAGAGAGGGGGCAGGGGGTGAGGGTAGAGCCGATGCCCGCAACGTTGCGCCGGTCGGCGCAACGTTGGCCCATCACCGCACGTACTGGCGCACCGCCTCCTCTAAGTCCTCCAGGTCGAACGGCTTGCGCACGAATGCATCCGCGCCCGTATCGTTCACGACGCGCGCGTCTATCGAGCTGATGAGGATGAACGGCGGGGCCGGCGTAAGCTCGCGCTTGACCCAGCGGCACAACTCCCGCCCGCCCATCACCGGCATCATCACGTCGGAGATCACGAGGTCGGGCGGGTGGAGCGTCACTAGCGCTATCGCCTCGCGTCCGTTAATCGCCTCCATGACCTGATACCCCAGGTCACGCAGGATCCATGACAGCAACTCCCGAATCGGAGCCTCGTCTTCAACGATCAGGATAGTGGTCACGTTCGGCTCCCCATGCCCCGTGCCCGTCCGTCCTGGCTGAGGCTGCCCGCAAATTCCGCTCGGATCGCTCCTGGCGGGGCGGCCCCCTGCATACGCATGCCGTGTCCGGCTTCGAAGGTGTACTCGTGCACCTGATGGTCGCGGTCCGAGAAGCGCATGTGCATAATTGAGAACAGTCGTCGAAGCTGTCCGTCAGTTTCTACTGCTCGTAGCAGCAGCAAGTTCTCGGCCATGACGGGCAGCATCTGCCATCGCGGGTGCCGCACGGCCAAGCGCGGCACTGTGCGGGTACGATGCCGGGGCGCGGCACGGCGGCCGGTGCAGCAGTTGGCCGCCAGCGGACACGCTCGGGTACGACGGGGTAGCTCCGTTCCGCCGCGCGCATGGGAGGAAGCAGATGGACGTTCGATGGGGCTTTATCGGAGCCGGCAACGTCACCGAATCGAAGGCGTCGCCCATCGGGGCGTTCACCCAGGACAGATCGCGCGTCGTGGCCGTGACGCGGCAGAACGCCGGCCGCGCCCAGGCCTACGCCGAGGCGAACGGCGTCGCACGGGCCTACGCCACGGTTGCCGACCTGTGCGCCGACCAGGACATCAACGCGGTCTTCGTCTGCACGCCCCACCACCTGCACAAGCAGCATGTGTTGGCGGCGATTGCAGCCGGTAAGCACGTGCTGTGTGAGAAGCCGCTGACCATCACGACGGAGGACGGCGCGGAACTGGTGGAGGCGGCCCGGCAGGCCGGCGTGATCCTGGCGGTTGCCTACTACCGCCGCTTCTACCCAGTGATGGAGATGCTGCGGGCCGTCGTGCGCTCCAACCGGCTGGGCCTGCTCACATCGGCACAGATGGTCTGCCGGGCGTACTCGTTGCCGCCGCGCCCGCCGGCCGGCCTGACCGTGCGTGGCGGGTGGCGCACCCAGGTGGCGCAGGCCGGCGGCGGCACCTTGACCGATGTCGGCTCGCACCGGCTGGATTTGCTGTTCTGGCTGTTGGGCGACGCCGCGTCCGTGTCGGCCACGACCGAGCGCATCGAGACGTGGAACGAGGGTGAGGATCAGGCGAATGTCGCGATCAGGTTCGCCAACAAGGTGAGCGGCAGCCTGGATCAAAGCTGGTGCAGCCGCTCCCCGCGCGACTCGATCACCATCTACGGCACGGAGGGTATCGCCACGGTGCCGAATCTGGAGGGCACCGAGTTGCACCTGCAGATCGGTGACGAGACGACGACGCTCGAGGTTGGGGCGTGGTCGGCGCACACGCACCGCCCGCTGGTGGAGGACTTTGTGGCGGTGCTGACGGGTGGCGGCCAGGTGCGCTGCACCGGCGCGGACGCCCTCCGCACCACCCAGATCATCGAACTGGCGTATCAGGCAGCCCGCGAGCGCCGCGTGCTGGAGGTGCCGCGCCTCGCTTCGTCGCCGCCGCCCGAGGGGGGCCACCCGTAGTCTGGCCCGAGTTCTGGCTCGGGCAACGCACGCCGGCGCGAGACGCCGCCGGCCGGCGCGGCTACCATATCGGGGAGCCACTCGGATCGTCGTGTACGCCCGCGCTGCGCGAACGTACATGGCGACACTCGGACGTTGGGAGCATTCTGCGTGAAGATTCAGAAGATCACGCCGTTTCTGGTTGAGCGGAGCCTGCTGGTGCGGGTCTACACCGACGAGGGGATCGTCGGGACGGGCGAAGCGGGCCTGTGGGCGCACCACGATCTGGTATATGAGGCGATCAAGCAACTGAGCGAGTACTACGTCGGCAAGGACGCCGGCCTGATCGAGCACCATTATCAAGTGGTGTCGCGGGACACCCACTTCCAGGGGGCGGTCCTCAGCGCGGCGATGAGCAGCATCGACATGGCGCTCTGGGACATCCTCGGCAAGTCGCTTGGGAAGCCGGTCCACCAGTTGCTCGGCGGCAAGCTCCGCGACAAGGTGAAGGTGTTCGCCAACATCGGGGGCAACACCCTTGATGAGCGCGCCCGGCAGGCCCAGGACTTCGTGGCGCAGGGCTACACGTCGCTGCGGACCATCCCGATGTTCGACGGATGGGAGCAGCGCCCCCCATCGCAGACGATCACCGACGCGTTGGAAATCGTGCGGGCGATCCGCGAGGCGGTTGGCTACGGCATCGACCTGGGCGTCGAGATCCACCGGAACTTCACAAAGGCCGAGATCGTGGTGTTCGGCAACGCGGTGCTGCCGTACCGGCTCTTGTACATCGAAGACCCGCTGGCCCCCGAGAGCACGGACTCACTGCGCTACGTGGCCGCCCACATCAATGTGCCGATTGCCGCTGGCGAGCGCTCGTACAACCTGTACCAGTTCAAGGAGGTCATCGACACCGGAGCGGTGGCGCTGATCCGGCCGGACCTGTCGCTGGCGGGCGGCTTCACCCAGGTCAAGAAGATCGCAGCGCTGGCAGAAGCCGCCTTCGTCGGCGTCTTCCCGCACCTGATGGGCAGCCCGATCAACATGGCGGCCTACGTGCAGCTTGACGCCGCCATCCCGAACTACTTCTTGCAGGAGGCCTACCCCGCCGCCGACACGCTGAACGACATCCTTGAGGAGCCGTTGGTGCGCGACGGCGGCTACGTGGTAGTGCCAGACCGCCCGGGCATCGGCCTGGAGATCCGCGAGGAGAAGTTGAAGGACCACCCGTACCGGCCGTACACCACGCGCGGCTGGTTCAAGGAAGACGGCTCGGTCGCCCACTAGGGTGCAGGTGTCGGGTTGTAGGTGCGAGGTTTTGGGCGGTAGGTGATAGGGTCTGGGGCCGGGATCGTCCCCACATCACCCATCCCCTATCGCCCACCACCAACGGAGTGAGGGAGCAGATGGGCAGATTACAAGATAAGGTGGCGCTGATCACGGGCAGCGCCCACGGCATCGGGCGGGGCATCGCGCTGGCGTACGCGCGTGAGGGTGCCAAAATCATTGTCAACGATCTGGACCAAGACCCGAGTATCGGGCACGCGGAAGAGGTCGCGAAGCTCATCAGCGAGGCCGGCGGCGACGTTGAAGTGTTCCTGGGGGACGCCAGCAACACGCCGGACATGCAGCGCGTCGTCGAATCGACCATCAAGCGGTACGGGCGCATCGACATCCTGGTCAACAACGCCAACCCCGGCCGCCGCGACCCCGGTGCCTCGCGCGCCTACATCGACGCGTCAGAGGACCAGCTGTACCAGGGCTTTTACCTGCCGTTTAAGGCCGCGTTCGTGAACACGCAACTTGCCGCGAAGCAGATGATCGCGCAGGGCACCGGCGGGCAGGTTATCACCATCACGTCGGTACACCAGGAACGCGCCTGGGGTTGGGACTCCGTCTACGGCTCGATGAAGGCGGCATTGCGGCGGCTGGTGATGAGCCAGGCGCGCGAACTGGCACCGTACAAGATCCGCGTGAACGCCATTGCGCCGGGCTTCATCGACAACCGGCTGCACGTCGGCGAGCGCGGCGAACAGTACGACAGCTTCAACATCCGCGCCGAGACCGAAATCCTACTCGGTCCGGGCACGCCGTCCGACATCGCGGGCGCGGCCGTCTACCTGGCGTCAGACGACGCGCGCTACGTCACGGGCACCTGCATCCTGGTTGATGGCGGCATGCTGCTCCCGCCGATCACCGAGATCTAGCACGATTGGGGGAGCGATACTCGTATGAAGCCGCATCTCGTCTACGTGGGCACCTACACGCGGTCAGGGCAGGCCGAAGGCATCTACACCTTCGAGCAGGACCCCGCGACCGGCAAGCTGACCCAGCTACACATCACCCCAGACTATGACCCGTCGTTCCTGGCGTTCGACCCGTCCCAGAATTTCCTGTTCGCCGTCAACGAGTACCGCGTGGCGGCCGGCGAGGGTGACGGCAAGGTGGCCTCGTACGCCATCGACCAGGACACCGGCGCACTGACGTTCATCAGTCGCCAGACGACCCACGGCGGCGAGCCGTGCCACCTGATGACCGACACGACCGGCCGGGTGCTGGTCGTGGCGAACCATGAGAACGGCACCGTCGCGGTGTTCCCGCTGGACAGCGACGGCCGCCTGTCACCGGCCAGCGACCTACAGCGCCACGAAGGCTCCGGCCCCGGCCCGTCCCAGCAGGGTCCACACGCCCACTTCGTGACCTACGACCCGCCGAAGCAGCGCGTCCTGGTCTGCGATAAGGGCATCGACAAGGTGATGATCTACCAACTGGACGTGGAAGCCGGGAAGTTGTCGCCAGCCGACCCGCCGTTCGCTCGGCTGCACAGTGGGGCAGCCCCGCGTCACATTGCGTTCCACCCGAATGGCCGCTTCGCCTACGTCAACGGCGAGGCCGACCTGACGATCACGGCGTTCACCTACGATGCCGAGACTGGTACGCTGGACGAACTGCACTCCCTCTCGACGTTGCCTGCGGGTACGGTGGTCGAGCGGATGTCTACGGCGCAGATCCTGGTGGGGCCGGGCGGCAAGTTCGTCTACGTCTCGAATCGTGGGCACAACACCATCGCCATCTTCGCGATTGACCAGGAGACGGGACGGCTGACGGCGGCGGGCCACGTCGCGACCGGCGGCGAGACGCCGCGCAACTTCGCCATCGACCCGTCCGGTACATATCTGTACGCGGCCAACCAGAACAGCAACACCATCGTGCAGTTCCGCATCGACCACGAGACGGGACAGCTCACCCCGACCGGTGATACGACGGCGGTCGGCGGCCCGGTCTGCATCCTCTTCGCGTAGGCTGCTTCTCGGTGCGTGGGGCGGGCGAACGGGCCGCCCGCAAACCCAGAGCATGGGGCGGGCACATTTCCCGCCCATCTCCCTGCGCCAGCCGCGCCGACAGCGCGGTCTGTATCGGCAGCGTCACATTTTCATCAGCTTTCCTGTATTGAAGCCATGTCCACATCCCCATCGGCGGCGTTTTCACGATCTACTAGGTGCGGGGACCCGACGGGTGCCGGCGCTGCGCCAACACGCCCCGGTGTAATGCGGTGGGCCCCGGCTGATCGGAACGAAGGCATGGGGATACAGCGGCTGACAGTAGCGTCTCTCCTGATGGCCGTCGCCGTGGCCGTGTACGGTGGCGTGCTCGTCTTCCGGCCGTTCGAAACGAGCGTCATCGAACCGTTTGCTGACCTGGGAATGCTCCTCGCGAGCGGCGCGGCCACCATCTGCGCGGCGCTTGCTGCTGCGCGGGAGTTGCCCGGCCGGGCGCGCACGTCGTGGGCCTTCATTGCGCTAGGCCTGGGCTGCTGGGCCGTGGGCGATGCCGTCTGGGCCGCCTATCCGTTCATCACTGGCGGGCAAGCGCCCACGGTGTCGCTGGCTGACCTGTTCTACCTGCCGATGATGCCGCTGTGCTTCTACGGCATTCTGCTCCGCCCGGCCGACCGTTCTGACGCGGTCAATCGCTGGCTGCTCGCCTTTGACGTGACCGTCGTGGTCGGTGCGGTCGCAACGGTTACATGGGCGCTGGTGCTGGCCCCGATGTTCGCGACGGCCGGCACGTCGGTCAGCGAACAACTGGTGTCCGCCGCGTATCCCATCGGCGACGCCGTCATCGTCTGCTGCATCGTGCTGATGGTGCTGCGACAGCGCAGGCTCTCCCGGCCGACGGTGCTGCTGGCGGCCGGCTGGTGCGCCTCGGCCGTGGCCGACTGGATTGGCTACCTGCCGACCGACGACGTGTCCTACGTCACCGGCGATCCGGTTGGCACGTTCTGGTTCGCCGGGCTGCTGCTGCTCGGTCTGGCCGCGCTCGACGACCGTCAGCATGCGCCGGCCCCGCACGCCAGCCCGCCCGATGTCGGGCACCCCTGGCGGCTGGCGCTCCCCAGTGCCCTGGCGGCGGTGGCCGGTGCCGTCGTCTGGCTGGTGCCCGCACTTGCAGAGAAACGCCCGGTCCCGATTGCGGAAGTGGCGTTGGCGCTGACGTTCGTAGCCCTGCTGGTGCGCTACGTGCTCGGCAACCGCGAGACGGCCCGCGCCTATCTGCACGAGCAGCAACGCGGGCGCGAATTCCAGGAGCTTGCACGGCGGGCCAACGAGTTGGCGGTCGCGGCGCAGGCAGCGGACCGTGCCAAAGGCGAATTTCTGGCGACCATGAGCCACGAGATCCGGACGCCCATGAATGGCATCATCGGCATGACCGGCCTGCTGCTGGACACGCGCCTTGATGATGAGCAGCGCGACTGTGCCGAAGAGGTCCGTTCTAGTGCCGAGGCGCTGCTTGGGATCATCAACGATATCCTCGACTTCTCGAAGATCGAGGCCGGCAAGCTGGATCTTGAGCGGCACGATGTCGACCTGCTGCGCCTGGTCGAGGACGCCGTGAGCCTCGTGGCGGAGGCCGCACGGCGCAAGGGCATCGAGATCACCGCGCAGATCGACGCCGACGTCCCTGCTGCCATCCGTGGTGACGGTGGCAGGCTGCGTCAGGTGCTGCTGAACCTCATTGGCAACGCCGTCAAGTTCACCGAGTCCGGCCACGTCGTCGTGCAGGTGTCGCGCGCTGTTGGTGACGCGCCGGCGCTGCGCGTGAGCATCCGCGACTCTGGCGTCGGCATCGTACCGGAGGTACTCGGGCTGCTGTTCCGGCCGTTCGTCCAGGCTGATAGCTCCACCACGCGCCGCTTCGGCGGGACCGGATTGGGCCTCGCGATCTGCAAGCGGCTGGTGGCACTGATGGGCGGGGAGATCGGTGCGGAGAGCGAGCCGGGCGTCGGTAGCACGTTCTGGTTCACCGTGCCCGCTGAGGCCGCCCTGAACCCTGTCCTGACGCCAGTCTCGCCGTTGTCGTTGTACGGCCGCCGCGTCCTGATCGTGGACGATTTCGCAGTAAACCGCACGGTACTCATGCGGCAATTGGCGGCGGCCGGCCTCGACTGTTCAAGCGTCCGTTCAGCCCGTGAGGGGCACCAACTTCTCAGGACGGCGGAAGCGCGCGGCGAGCCGTTCGCCCTGGCTATCCTCGATCAGTGCATGCCCGAGATGGACGGCATCACCCTGGCCCGCGCCATCACCGCCGATCCGGCCCTTGTCGGGACACGCCTCGTCATCCTGTCATCCTGGGGGGATCGGCCGGCGGCGACGGTGCTGGACCAGGCCGGCATCGTCGCGTGGCTGCAAAAGCCGGTGCGCCGCCAGCACCTGGTGGAGACGCTGGCGCGTGTGCTGGAGATGCCCCTGCTGGACCGCACGCCGCCCGCACCCGCCGATGCAGCCGACATGCCCGCGTCGGGTGATACGCGGGCCGGCCACGATGCGACGGGCACCGTCGTGGATGCGCCCCCGGTGCGCCGTCGCCTGCTCGTTGCCGAAGATAACCCGGTGAATCAGAAGGTGGCACAGCGCCTCCTCGATCGGCTCGGCTACGAGGTTGATACGGTGAGTGACGGCGGCGCGGCAATTGAAGCGGTCCAGCGCGTGCGCTATGCAGCGGTGTTGATGGACTGTCAGATGCCCGGCGTTGACGGCTTTGAGGCAACGGCCGAGATTCGACGCCGGGAAGCGGCCGGCTCGCGGCTGCCGATCATTGCAGTGACGGCAGCCGCGATGCAGGGCGACCGAGAGCGATGCCTCGCGGCGGGGATGGACGGGTACATCGCCAAGCCGTTCCAGCCCGGCGACCTGCGCACGGTGCTGGACGAGGTGTGGGCGGCTGCGGGCGATGCCACCCCAACGCCCCTCACCCTTTGAGCGGACTTCCTCGGCATGCATGTCTCTGTAGATTCCACTGTGGTTTCAATTCGAGACGCCGCGCCGGCCCGCCTGTCAGGCGAGCGCCTCAACGGACCGGCCCGAGCGGAGCGTCCAAGTCGTCCTTTTGCAGGATGTACACGTCCAGTCGGTCCACGCGCATCGAGCGCCGCGAGGTTGCCAACACCACCGGAACCACCAGTTCGCCCGTAGATGCCGGGGCCGCAACAACAGGCCTGACAGCGGTCAGTCCTTGAATGCCGGCATCACCTCGGTTGCCAGGAGCCTCAACTCCTCCATGATGTGCTCGTGCGGCATACCGGGG
>JBBQBU010000093.1:0-14670 GCA_038318015.1 Chloroflexota bacterium
TGCCGCTGATGCTCGGGCAGAGCACCGGCGACGAGCGGCTCGCCTTCACCGAGCTTGCCGACCGCTCCGAGGTGGCCGTCGCTGACCGCTACTGGAAGTTGATCTGGTCCAGCCGCGAGCAGGCCGCGCGCCTGTACTATCTGGGCGACGACCCGAACGAGCTTCAAGACCGCTCAGAGACGGAGCCAGAGACCACGAACCGGCTGATCGAGGCGCTGCGCGACTGGCTCTGGGAGCGCCCCGGCTAGACCGAGACCAGCCGCTGGAGGGGGCACGGGGTGTTTGCCCGTACCCCCTCCAGCGCAGGCTACAGACGGGCCGGCCCACTTGCCCGGCTCGTTCGGAATCACCCCCTCCCACTTTGCGCCAAAGTTGTCGTTCTTGATCCGCTCGACGGCGAGCGCCCTGACCGCCCGGCCCAGCCCCAGGCCGGCGGCGGTATCGCTCGGGTAAAGGACGCCGGCGATCACCCGCGACATGGCGGCCACCGCGTGCTCTGATGGGAAGCACGGGCTGGCAGGCGGGATCACCGCTGTCGTCAGTGTCGGATCGACCTCGCTCGGTCGGGGGCGGTTGTGCGCGTACTTCGAGTCCCAGGCGGCCACGGCGGCGTCATAGATTGCCCCGTTCAGGTAGGCCAGCACGGGTCCGCCGGTGCTAGACGTGAGGGGGCCCTTGCCGTTGGAAAGGTCGAGCGCAAACTCGCTCCAGCGATACGCCGCCGAGCCGGCCTCTCAGTAGGCGATGCGCCCCACCGTTGCAGCATCCCGCTGGTCGGCCGTGGCCAACCCTGCCACCTTAATGGGGCAGCGGTCAGCAGCTTCAACGCGGCATGACGGTCTGGCATCCTTTCCATCTCCGACTCTCCCTTCGGACTTTGCGACTGTGACACTACACTCGACTTCCGCCATTTCTGACTGGGCGCTACCAGGTCCAGATAGGGGAGTGCGTCGATTTTCGTGGGCACCGTAGCCCACACGACGCCACAGAAACTCGGCACGATCTCGCCCCTCCTGGTAGGCGTTGCTCCTGGAGACAGCCTCACCATCGAGTTTCACCGCGTGGCCAAAATGGCGGAAGTCGAGACTACATATCGGCCTAGAAAACCGAGGGGCCATCGTAGCTCACGCATCAGTAATCGGAGTGGTTTTCGTTCGGGATTCGTCTGCGGGGCAGAAAGCACACCGGCGATGCCGGTTCGCACGGGGACAGCTATCGTGGTCCCCCGTGGCGGCGACTCCGATTGGTGGCCCTGGCGTTGACCGGCCGCCCGCCGCCCGGCTATCCTCGGACAGCCCACTTGGGGCCACTGGATTCACGAAGCTGTGAGGGGAGGCCTCTCTGATGGCCGATCTATCCCACGACGAGATGTTGGCCGAGCTGCGCACCATTGACACCCCCACCATCACCAACGTCGTCGCGACGTATCCGAAGAACCCGCTCTGCCTCGGTCTGTACAACCCGTGGACGGAGAACTGGTACACCGACACGTCGATCCGCTGCATCTACCCAGAGATGAAGCCAACGGTTGGCTACGCCGTCACCTGTGTCTACGGGCTGCCGGACCCGAACTTCAGCGGGCGGCTCTCCTTCAACGACGTCCTGGACGCGCTGGATGCCAGCCCGAAGCCGGCCATTCTGATCATTCAGCAGAAGTGGCCGCCGGAACTGATGGCGAAGGCCGGCCTCGCCGGCGAGATGATGGTCACGCAGATGAAGATCGTCGGCTGCGTCGGCATGCTCTCGAATGGGCCGTCGCGCGACGTCGACGCGATCCGCCGCATGGACTTCCAGCTGCTGCTGGGCGGGGTGACGGCCGGTCACGGCGAGATGGCGGTCCAGGCGGTGAACGTGCCGGTCTCGGTGAGTGGCATGGACGTGGCGCCCGGCGAGATCGTCCACATGGACGAGAACGGCGCCGTCAAGTTCCCGGCTCAGCATATTGAGGCGGTCTTGAGGAACGCCAAGGCGACGCTGGACAAGGAGGCCGAGCAGGTCAAGCGGTTCAAGACGGCCAAGACGGCCGCCGACCTCCGCGCGCTCTCGGCCGGCACCACCTACGGCGCGCAGCAGGAGAAGAAGTAGCCCTCAACCCTCAACCCCCTGCCCCCTGCCCCCTCTCCCGCGTGCGGGAGAGGGGGCAGGGGGCAGGGGTGTCCGCACTTCCGGCCGCGTAACGGCCTGAGTGCCCGCGCCGTCTACAATACGCGCCCATGATCGGCTATCTGGTCCAACGGCTGTGGCAGGCAGTTCTCGTGCTGCTGGCGGTCAGCGTGCTCAGTTTCGTGCTGATCTTCCTGTCGGGTGATCCGGTGGCGTCGCTGGTGCCGCTTAACGCCCGCCAGGAGGACGTGGACAACATCCGCCGCCAGTACAACCTGGATCAGCCTATCGTCGTCCAGTACGCCATCTTCCTGCGCCGCGCCGTCGCCGGTGACCTGGGCGAGTCGTTCAAGTTCCGCAGCGATGCCCTGAGCGTGGTGCTGGGCCGCCTGCCGAACACAATGCTGCTGGCCTGCACCAGCATGCTGCTGTCCATGCTGATCAGCCTGCCGCTCGGCATCCTGGCGGCAAGCTACAAGGGACGCCTGCCGGATGCGCTCAGTTCGCTGGTGGCGCTGCTCGGTATCTCGATGCCGTCGTTCTGGCTCGGTGTGATCCTGATTCTGGTGTTCGCGGGCGGCCTGCGCTGGCTGCCGGCCTCGGGGTCGGGCACGTGGCAGCATCTGGTGTTGCCGACCATCACCGTCAGTGCGTTTGCGACGGGCCTGCTGATCCGGCTGGTGCGGCGCTCGGTGGCTGACACGATGGCGCAGATGTTTGTCGTGACGGCGCGCAGCAAAGGCCTCTCCGAGCGCACCATCGCCTGGACGCACGTGCTGCGGAACAGCGCCATCCCGGTCGTCACGGTGATGGGCTTGCAGTTCGGGGCGCTGCTCGGCGGCTCGGTCGTCGTGGAAACCGTCTTCGCGTGGCCGGGCGTCGGCTGGCTGATGATCCAGGCCATTGAGGCGCGCGACTTGCCGGTGATCCGTGCTGCCGTGCTGATGCTGGCGCTGTTCATCGTCGTCATCAATCTGGTGGTGGACGTGCTGTACACGCTGTTGGACCCGCGCATCCGACTCGGGGCGAAAGCCGGATGAGCGCCGACGCCGAGGGAGTAGCGGGCACGGCGGGTGACGGCGGCGCGGTCGGCCCGCTAGCTATTGCAGGGCAGCCGGATGCCGTGAGGCTGCCGGCCGCCGCCGTCAGTCAGCAGGCCGCCGCCGTCAGTCAGCAGGCCGCTACCACGGCAGACGCCGGTGCCGACCATCGGCCAGCGCGCGCGGCGGCTGTCCGGCGCGTGGGCCGCCGGCGCCGCCTGCCCAATCGGCAGGTGTTGGTGGGCGGCGCGCTGGTGCTCGTGACAATTTGCGTGGCGCTGGTGTCGCTGGTCTGGACGCCCCGCCCGCCGCAGGCCCAGGACTTGAGCCTGAGCCTGCTGCCGCCGTTCTGGATGGATGGCGCGCGCCCCGGCTTCCCGTTCGGCACCGACCTGAACGGCCGCGATCTGCTCAGCCAGATCATGGCCGGGGCGCAGGCGAGCCTGTTCGTCGGCGTCGCGTCGGTGGTGGTGGGCGGCACCATCGGGCTGCTGCTGGGGCTGCTGGCCGGCTACTTCGGCGGCTGGATCGAGGCACTGGTGATGCGGCTGGTGGACATCCAGTTGTCGCTGCCGGGCGTGCTGCTGGCTATCGCGATCCTGGCGGCGACGGGCAAGGGGCTGCTGAACGTGGTGCTGGTGCTCGGATTCGTGAGCTGGGTTCAGTACGCGCGCATCGTGCGGGCCTCGACGCTGGGGGTGCGGGCGCAGGAGTACGTGCTTGGCGCGCGGGCGCTCGGGGCGAACGACGCGCGCATCATCCGCCGCCACATCCTCCCGAACATCCTGCCGCCGATCCTGGTGGTTGCCACGATCAACGTGTCGTCCAACATCCTGGCCGAGGCCGCCCTGAGCTACCTGGGCGTTGGCGTGCCCCTCTCGACGGTGACGTGGGGCGGCATGCTGAACGAGGGCAAGAACGTCTTCGAGCTTGCGTGGTGGAACGCCTTGTGGCCGGGCCTCGCAATCTTGCTGGTGGTGTTCGGCATCAACCTGCTCGGCGACGGCCTTTCTGAGTAGCGAGTGACGAGGTGCGGGAGGTGCAGCGGAGACGCTTTGCAGCATGCCGTTCTGGGCGCACCGCTGCCACGCCATGTCATCCCAGAGCGGAGCGTACTCACACACCCCGCCATCCCGGAATGGAACGTGCCGAGCCCATGAACACATCAATGCCCAGGAAATCCGCTGAACAAAGGGGAGACACCGTATCCGATGACTGAACTCCCTGCTCCGCTCACAACTCGCAACTCACAACTCGAAACTTCGATAGCGTTTCAGACGAACAAGACGCCCGCCGAGTACGCGGCGCTGGCGCAACTGGTCGATGGCTACGGCTTCGACGTGGTCAGCGTCTACAACGATCTCCTCTTTCAGCCGGCGTTCGGGGCGCTGCTCTGGCTGGCCCCGCACCTGAAGCGCGCCCGCCTCGGGCCGGCCGTCCTCAATCCGTACACCGTGCACCCGCTGGAGATCGCGGGGCAGGCCGCGCTGCTCGATCTGGCGACGGACGGGCGGGCGTACCTGGGGCTCGGGCGCGGGGCGTGGCTGGATGCGCTCGGGCTGGAGACGCGCCGGCCGGTGGATACGTTGCGCGAGGCCGTACTGCTCGTGCGGCACTTGCTGGCGCGGCGCTCGGAGGCGTTCACGGGTGAGGTCTTCTCGCTGGTGGCCGGTGCGACGCTCCAGTACGAGCCGCTGCGGGCAGCCGTGCCGATCATGCTGGGCACCTGGGGGCCGCGCACCGCCGAGGTCGCCGGCGAGGTTGCCGACGAAATCAAGGTCGGCGGGTCGGCCAACCCGGCGATGGTCGGGCACCTGCTCCCGTACATCAACGCGGGGCTAGACCGCGCGGGGCGGGTGCGCGGCTCGGTGGGCGTCTGCCTGGGGGCCGTGACGGTGGTGGACGACGACCGTGAGGCCGCACGGGCACTGGCCCGCCGCGAGGTCGCGCTGTACCTGCCGGTCGTCGCGCCGCTGGACCCGACGGTGACGGATCGGGAGTGGCTGGCGCGGATCACGGCGGCGGCCGGGCGCGGCGACTATGCAGCGGTCGCGCGCGACATCTCCGATGAGATGCTGGATCGCTTCGCCTACGCCGGCCGGCCAGAGGACATCGTGCGGCAGGTCGCGGGGCTGATCGCGGGCGGGGCGACGCGCGTCGAGTTCGGGACGCCACACGGCATCGACCCGCTGCGCGGTATCCGTCTGCTGGGCGAACGCGTGCTGCCGGCGCTCGCCGGCCTCGCCTGATTGGCCAGGCAGGCCGGACAGCATCGGCCAGAGTGACGCGCTATACTGTCCCCCATGAACGTCGATCCACAGTTCATCAAGGTTGGCATGGAAGTCGTCGGGACGGATGGCGAGCTGGCCGGCATGGTCAAGGCCGTTGATGCTGGCGCGATCCACGTTGACCGGCCGCTGGCGCGCGACGTGCTGGTGCCGCTCGACGCGATCCAGGCGATTCTCAGCGGCGGCGGCCTTGAGGGCAGCCCGCGCGTGGTCCTGGGCATTCGTGGCGACAGCATCGCCGACATGGGCTGGCCGCACCCGGAGTAGCCGCCCGGGCGACCGCTCGGGCCGCTGCCGGCCGTGGGTTCCGTATGGCCGACGATACGTTTGAACTGTTCGACTTGCGGGTGCGCGTCGAGGAGATTCGCGGCACGTGCACCTGCAATCACGCGGTCGGCGAGTTCTTCGAGCTACGCGGCGGCAAGCTGAGCCTGCCGCCGGGCCAGAGTTTCTGCCTGTACGCTCTGGCCTCGACGCTGCCGTTGCTGCCGACCAAGCAGCGCGCCCTGCACCCGAATGACTGGATGTCCACCGACGCGCGGATCATCTGCCCGGACCCGCTCTGCGGCATGGTCATGGTCATTGAGCGGGTGGGCCAGCGGACGTTGCGCCACGGCGACGTGAGCGCTGTCCCCCTGGCGGGTGGCGACCCCGGCGCAGGGTAGCCAGCATCCGCCGGCCATCTTGACGGCGAGGCAGGTAGGGGCGCGTGCTGGCGGTAGCCTCACGGTCGCGAGGCCGTCGGGTATCCTCACGGTCCAGATCCCTTCGAGGAGAGACCGAATGGACCGCGCGACCCGTCCCATCAGCCGCCGGGCCTTCGTCCGATTGACCACGCTCGCCGGTGCCAGCCTGCTGGGCGGCCTGGCGGTCGCCTGCCAGCAAGCGCCAGCCCCGGCCGCCACCAGCGCGCCGGCCGCCGCCACCAAGCCGACCGAGGCCGCCAAGCCCGTCGCCCCGGCTGCGGCTGCTAGCCCGGCTGCGTCTGGCGCTGCACCAGCCGCAAGCCCGGCCGCCGGCGCAAGTTCCGCTGCCAGCCCGGCTGCCAGTCCGGCAGCGGCGGCTGCGCCCCCTGCTCCGGCTGCCGCTGCCGCGAAGCCTGCCACCAAAGATCCGGTTGGTACGCTCACCATCGCGCAGGGCGTGGACGCCGAGACGATGGACCCGCACGTCACCACCAGCTCGGCCAGCAAGGGCATGGTCTGGACGATCTTCGACCGGCTGGTCTACCGCGACACCGACCTGAAGATTCAGCCGGGCCTCGCCACAAGCTGGCAGGTCATCAACGACACAACCTGGGAGCTGAAGCTGCGCCAGGGCGTCCAGTTCCACAACGGCGAGCCGTTCGACGCCAACGCCGTCAAGTTCACGTTCGCGCGGTACGTGGACCCGTCGATCAAGAATGGGTACGCCACGCTGCTCAAGCCGGTCAGCGAGGTCGAGGTGGTGGACGCCGCGACCGTGCGCGTCAAGACCAGCGAGCCGTTTGCCGAACTGATCGAGGTACTGGCGAGCTACGTCGAGATCCTGCCGCCGAAGGCCGCCGCTGATGCCGCCGCTTTCGCGAAGCAGCCGGTCGGCACCGGACCGTACAGGTTCGTGTCGTGGACGCCGAACGACAAGCTGATCGTCGAGGCGGCCGGCCCGCACTGGAGCGGCGAGCCGAGGATGAAGCAAATCATCTTCCGGCCGATCCCCGAGGGCACCGCGCGCATCAACGAACTGCGGGCGGGCGGCGCGGACATCATCACCAACGTCTCGCCGCTGCTCCTGACCGCCGTCCAGAATCAGCCCGGCATCGAAATCTCCCGCGCGACGGCCATCGGCTCGATCATCCTGATCCCCAGCTTTCTGACCACTGACCTGTTCAAGAAGAAGGAAGTGCGGCAGGCGCTGAACTACGCCATCGACAAGGACGAGTTGATCCGCGTGGTGCTGCGCGGCGAGGCCGTCCCGATGAGCAGCCCGTCGCCGAAGGGCATCGCGGGCGGGTTCGTGGACTCGTTGAAGCCGTACCCGTACGACCCCGAGAAGGCGAAGTCGCTCCTCAAAGAGGCCGGCTTCCCAGACGGCTTCTCCGTCAACTTCAAGGCACCGAACGGCCGCTACTTGCAGGACAAGCAGGTGGCCGAGGCCATCGTCGGGCAACTGGCGAAGGTCGGCATCAAGGCCGAGCTTGAAGTTGCGGAGTGGGGCACCTACGTGCAGGGCATCGTCGGGCGGAAGTACGAACTGTTCCTGCTGAGCCAGGGCGGCGTGCAGATCGGCCCGGCCGCGCAGACGAACTGGAGCAGCAAGATCAAGGGCATCGCGTGGCAGGGCTACGAGAACCCGAAGGTCGATGAGTTGATCGACCGAGCGGCCAAGACGATGGACGCCGACGCCCGGCGCGGTGTCTACGAGGAGATGTCGAAGACCGTCTGGGACGACTGCCCGTGGATCTTCCTGTACCACCAGCAGGATATCTACGGCGCGCGCGACAAGGTGAAGAGCTTCAAGCCGACCTCTGAAGGGTCGGTGCGGCTGGCGAACACCGAGGTGGCGGGGTGACCGATACTCCCCTGCTGCTCACGAATTGCAGCGTGATCCCGTGCGACGGCCGCGCCCCGATCACCGATGGCGCGGTGCTGCTGGAAGGGCGCACCATCCGCGCGGTGGACCAGCGCGATGCGCTGGAGCCGTTGCTGCGCGACCTGGGCACTGTCGAGACGCTGGACCTCGGCGGGCGCTGGCTGATGCCGGGGCTGATGGACATGCACGTCCATCTGGCCCTGGCGCTGCCCGGCCCGACGCGGCTGCTGGCGAAGCTCGAAACGGACATGGAACTGTTCGTGCGGGCGTACCGCAACGCCGTGGACGCGCTCAACGCCGGAGTGACGTACATTCGCAGCGTCGGCGGGCCGCGCAACGTCGATTTTGCGATCAAGCGGGCCGTCAACAGCGGCCAGCTCCCCGGACCGCGCATCGCCAGCAGCGGGCAGGCCGTCATCATCACCGGTGGCCACGGCTCTAGCTCCGAAGGCTGCGTCGAGGCCGATGGCGCGGACGGCTTCCGGGCGGCTACCCGCTCGCAGTTGAAGGAGGGTGCCGACCTGATCAAGCTGTGCATCACCGGCGGCATCGCTGGCGAGCATGAGCAGATCCGCGATCCGCAGGCGACCTTCGAGGAGATGCAGGCGGCGGCGGAGGCGGCCCACAACGCCGGCAAGAAGATCACCGCGCACGCCGGCTCCCCGCTGGCGATCAGCCAGGGCATCAGGGCGGGCCTGGACTGCATCGAGCACGGCTACTTCCTGGACGACCCGACGATTGACCTGATGGTGGAGCGCGGGACGTACCTCGTGCCGACGCTCTCGGTGAGCCGCTGCCCGGAGTACATGCGCGAGCGCGAGTGCCCGGAGTGGATGATTGAGAAGTCGCTGCGGGCCGGCGAAGATCACATGCGGGCGTTCCAGGATGCGCTGGCGGCCGGCGTGAAGATCGCAATGGGCACCGACATGCTGCCGACTGACGCCTACCTGGGCACGCTGGCCGTGTACCGCGAGATCGAGTGGATGG
Source organism: Chloroflexota bacterium (assembly GCA_038318015.1). GTDB lineage: Bacteria > Chloroflexota > UBA6077 > UBA6077 > JACCZL01 > JADZEM01. The sequence continues at coordinate 8,990 of JBBQBU010000093.1, forward strand.
TGGCGGGCGGGATGTCGCCAATGCAGGCGCTGGCTGCGTCCACGTTGACGGCGGCCGAACTGTGCGACGTGGCGGAGACGCTCGGCTCGGTGACGCCGGGCAAGCTGGGCGACCTGATCGCGATGCCGGCCAGTCCGCTCGACGACATCCGCAATCTGCGCGGCATCGACGTGGTGCTGAAGGACGGTGCCGTCGTGAAGGGACCGAGGTGAACCGATGCGTGCAGCACTCAGCTTCCGTAGTGGCGGGTCGGTGCTCAGTGCGTTCAGCAACCTGAGCGTGTTGAGCGCGTTCAGCAACCTGAGCCTTGCCAGCGCGGCCAGTAGCCTGAGCCTGAGCCTGAGCCTGAGCCTGGGGAGTGTCGGCAGCATCCTCAGCATCGGGTCAGTTGGCAGTTGCCTCAGCATCGGCAGCGTGGGCGGCTTCCTCAGCATCGGGTCGGTCGGCCGCCGCCGTACGCCCGCGTAGCTGAACCGTCAGCGCGCCACCCACTCCGTCATCGCAAACGCAACGACCTGCTCGAGTGCATGTCAACTTGAAGTGCAATGAAGGATCTCACCCACACCACCGGCAGTGTCGGTGAGATCCTTCATTGCGCTCGCAAGCTCGCTCCATTCAGGATGACATGGGTGGAGACGGGATGACATGGGTGGAGACGAAGCAGGAACGGAATGGCCTGCCCCGGCGGGGAAGCGTGCGCCCGCGAGTCCCGGCCCGGCCGAGCGGCGTCAGAATAGGAAGGGCGGCTTCGAGCCTTCGGGCAGGTCGGCCTCGAACGTGTTGAGGACGAAGCCGACGAGGCCGTAGTAGCCGGCCAGTACGACGATCTCCACCAGACCGGAGCGCCCGAACTCGGCTTCGGCCCGGGCGTAGGCGGCGTCTGACAGCCGGTGCTCGCGGAAGATGGTCCGCACGGTGTCGATGATGAGCCGTTCGCGCGGCTCCAGCGAGTCGGTCGGCTGCTGGTGGCGCAGTACCTCGATGGCTTCCGCGCGTGTGCCCTCTTGCAGCCCGAGCGGCTCATGCGCGACCCATTCGTAGCCGGCTTCGACTTCGCGGCCGGCCGTCAAGATGGCAAGCTCGCGGTCTGCGCCACTGAGGCCGCCCCGGAAGCGAAGCTGCGACCCAAGCTCGGCCACACGGTCGGCGAGCGGCGGATTGTGCATCAGCAGGGCCATCGGACCACGGACGCTGCCCCGGCTGGAGGCGACGCGGTCCCAGACGGCCTGGGCGTCGGCGTCCAGGGTGGCGCGGTCAATCTCGGGAAGGCGTGACATATCGGTGCCCCTTCTGCGCCATCGTTGGCTGCGGGCGCGCCCGATTATAGAGTGGCCGAAGCGGGGGCCAGAGGCGCTTATCGCAGCAGGCGGATGCGGTGCGCTTCGCTGTCGGCGACGAACAGGCCGCGCAACGGGTCGGCCCACAACCCGTGCGGGCGGGCCAGCCGGCAGGCCAACGGGTCCGGCTCCGGGCCGTCGCCGCGCTGGCCGTCCCCGAGGACGGTGCTGATGATGCCGGTCGCAAGGTCAATGGCGCGGATCACGTGATTCTCGGTGTCGGCGACGTACAGAATGCCGTCGTGGCCGTAGGCGAGGCCTTTCGGCCCGGCCAGTGTCGCCGCGCGGGCCGGGCCGCCGTCGCCGGTGAACCCCTTGTCGCCCGTCCCCGCCAGATGCTCGATGCGGCCGGCGGCCGGGTCGATGCGATAGATCGCGTTGCCCTCGCGCAGGGCCAGGTACAGGCTGCCGTCCGGCCCGACGACGATGGTGCGCGGGCCGTTGAGCGGCGTACCGGCCAGCAGTGCGCCGTCTGGCGTCGGGGCGCGCTCGCCGGTGCCGGCGTAGGTGTCAATGACGCTGGTCGCCAGCGTCAGGCGACGGATGCGATGGTTGCCGATGTCGCAGATCAGCAAGTCGCCTTGCGCGTCGAAAGCGATGCTGTGCGGTTGGTTCAACCGGGCCTGGGTGGCCGGGCCGCCGTCGCCGCTGAACCCGGCTTCGCCGGTACCGGCCACGGTGCTGATGGTGCCGGCCGTCCCGTCGATCTTGCGGACGGCGTGGCTGTCGCGCTCAACGACGTAGATGTTTCCGTGGGCGTCAAAGCACACTTCGTGGGGCATGTTCAGCGCCGCGTCCGTGGCCGGGCCGCCGTCACCTGCATAGCCGCGCTGCCCGGTGCCGGCCACGACCGTGATGCCGCCAGTCTGGAGGTCCAGGCGGCGGAGCTGCTGGTTGCCGACTTCACAGAAGTAGAGCGCACCGTCCGGCCCAACAACGACGCCGTACGGATCGTTGACCAGTGCGTCGCGGCTGCCCGCCACGCCAGTGCCGGTGACCGTCATGACCGTGGCGCTCATAGGCTCCTCGTGCCGGGGGGTGGGCCGGCGCGCGGAGAAACCGGCTGGCTGATGGATGATAGCAGCCGGCGCGGGACGTGACGGGAGATGCCGTTCCCCCTCTCACTCTTGCGAGACGGGGAGGCGGGCAAACCGTCGCGTGCCGCCGTCTCCCCCTCTCCCACTTGTGGGAGAGGGGGCTGGGGGTGAGGGCTTCCGCCGTCGAACGTTGACGCCAGCGTGCCTCCTGGCGCTACCCTCCCATGTCGGGCGCGAGTCAGCAGCGTAGGAGACGGGCAGATGCGGACGCAGGTAGCGATTGACGGGGCGGGGCCGGCCGGGCTGGTGCTGTCGCATCTGCTGGCGCGCCAGGGCATCGAGTCGGTCGTGATCGAGCGCCGCTCGCGCGAGTACGTCGAGAAGCGCGTGCGGGCGGGGGTGCTGGAGCAGAACACCGTCGATCTGCTCTGCGAGACTGGCGTCGGTGAACGGCTCCGGCGCGAAGGGCTGGTGCACCACGGCATTGAACTGTGGTTCGACGGGACCGGCCACCGCATCCCCCTGAGCGAACTGGCCGGCGGGCGCACCATCACCGTGTACGGGCAGCAGGAAGTCGTCAAAGACCTGATCCGGGCGCGGCTGGCGGCCGGCGGGCAGGTCATCTTCGAAGCCGAGGGAATGGCCCTCGACGGCATCGACACGGCGACGCCGCGCGTGCGCTACCGCCAGGACGGCGATGACCGCATCCTTGAAGCGGACTACCTCGCGGGCTGTGACGGCTTCCGGGGCATCAGCCGGCCTGCCATCCCGGCTAGTGCCCTGACCATTTACGACAAGGCGTACCCGTTCGCGTGGCTCGGCATTCTGGCGGCGACGCCCCCGGCCAGTGAGGAACTGATCTACGCATACCACGAGCGCGGCTTTGCGCTCCACAGCATGCGGACGCCGCAGATCAGCCGCCTGTACCTCCAGTGCGCGCCAGACGAGCGCATCGAGGACTGGCCGGACGCGCGCATCTGGGACGAGTTGGGCCTCCGACTGGCGAGTGGTGGGCGCTCGCTCAACGAGGGGCCGATCATGGAGAAGGGCATCACGGCGATGCGTAGCTTCGTGGCGGAGCCGATGCAGTATGGGCGGCTATTTCTGGCCGGCGATGCGGCGCACATCGTCCCGCCGACCGGGGCAAAGGGTATGAACCTGGCGATTGCCGACGTGCGGGTGCTGGCCGAGGCGCTAGGTGCGTGGTACGCCTCCGGCGCGACAACCCTGTTGGATGCGTACTCCGAGACGTGCTTGCGCCGGGTCTGGCGCGCGGAGCACTTCTCCTGGTGGATGACCTCGATGCTGCACCGGTTCCCCGAGGACGACGCATTTCAGCAGCGGTTACAGCTTGCCCAGTTGCGCTACGTGGTCAACTCGAAGGCGGCGGCCACGTCCCTGGCGGAGAACTACGTCGGCCTCGATTCAGTGTGAGTTCCCCGGCGTGGGCGCCGAGGTTGTGCGCGCCGACACGCGCTGAAGGTGAAACGGCAAGACCTTCCCCGCGCTGGTTGCGAGTGGCGGGAGGCGTTGGACGATGATCGATTCGGCGCGGCGAATCAGGCGCGCGTGATACTCCTCGACGGGGCCACCACGTCCGAGTTCGATGAGCAACGCCGAGCGGACCGCTGCTTCGTCGATGGCACCGACCGACGGATGTACCCGCAGCACCAGCAGCGACGAGCCGTCAGGAGCCTCCTCCTCAACGACCTGATAGTCGATGGCCGTCCCACCGAACTGTCTTGGCAGGACATCTTCGAGAATCCGCAGGATGCTGTCCCGCGCGAAACTCGTCCCCTCCGTCGAGAGTTTCTCGAAGCTCCGAATTGCCGAGATGTGCGTCCGAAAGCCGGCTGCGCTGAGAAGACAACCACACTCGCGCTGCTCGATACGTGCCGAGTCGCCAAGCTCGACGTTGAGCGCGATTTTCGGCGCGTTCATGGCGAGGGTCGTCACGAGCAGGGCGTCAACCTCCGGCCCGCCCTCAAAGATCGGACGCGTGCGCTCGATGACGGCGTGGCGATTGAGGCCGACATGCAGATCATCGGCGCTGCTGCCGGATGGGCACGCGAAGCCGATTATGGACAACTCGACTGATGCATAGTCTGCCAGTGTGCGGGCACCACTGCGGTCAATCTGGTCACGCCTGGGTTGGGTCAGCGGCTCCGACCGGCAGTGGAGGATGACGCCGTCGAGCGTACGCCCCATCGCTTTCGCGGTTGCAGCGACCCGCACCGCAGAGCTTGACGTGGTATTGAGCACGACCGGGCGGCCATCACGTTGGTGTTCGGAGATCCAGTGGATGATGCGTTCAGGCTCCTGTACGTCACAGTAGGTCGGGCCTGGCATGCTGCGCCCGGCCGCGCGCACGAGGAGGCGCATGTATTGAATGCCAGCCTCGGCCTCGCGCGGCAATGGGCGAACCGGATACATCCAGCCGTCAATTGCGTGTCCAAGCTTGAGGTAGATCAACGCCCATGTTGGTGTACCCCCGAACCAGAACAGGTTATGTGCGCGCGAGATGCCGTGCGCTTCCAGCACCAGGGCGAATGATGCGGCGATCTCGGTGACATAAGGGAGGGTCCGGCCGACGCGGACCGGGCGACCGCGCGACCCGCCCGTCACCTCGAAGTAGTGCCAGCGGTCTGATGGGCTGTCGAAATCGCGGTCAGTGACCTCAAATCGCGCGCTGCCACGAACGATAGGCCGTCGTCCCTTGAACTCATCAAACGTGACGTAGACGCCTTGATGGGCCAACTGGCGAAGCGCGCCTTCGATGCCTTCGGCCGCGACGAGTGCGCGAAGGTCGCCTCGCTCGCAGCCAGCATGGCGCAGCAACTGGAGGTATGGACTCGTCGGGTGACGGAAGATGCCGTGATCAGCCGTCGCGAGAAAGCGCTCCTGGCGCGTCTCAAGCTGTTGGCGAATCCGGTCGCAGGCTTCGTCCAGCGTGAGCGGCTGCCGCACGTAAGGCGGAAGGTCGCGCGTCAGGCGGGCGAGCATGGTCGCGTCGCGGCCGGCCCCGCGTACGCGACTTGCCGCCCACCGAACGTAAGAGGACGGCATGGATGCCTCCGAGCGAGTCGGCTCCGGCCGATCTGCGGCCCCGACCAACTGGCTCAGGATACCCGACTGCCCCACCGCCGGGTGCTGGGATCGACTGGTCCGGGTGCCCTGCAAGATTCTGGAAAGCTGAGGGAAAATGGAGGGAGGCAGGGAAGAGGAGAGAGGCGTGGCGAGACGGAAGCGTGAGCAGGGGATGGAGCAGCGGTGGGCCGGGGATGCGGAGTCAGTGTGGAGCGGGATG
>JBBQBU010000094.1:0-14624 GCA_038318015.1 Chloroflexota bacterium
GCCTGGGACTCATTCTGTTGAAGTGCCGGCAATCCCAGGCAGCAAACCGCATCAGGCAGCATATCAGGGCTATTGAGTTCCACCATGCTGAAGCCCAGGAGCGTACGGACAAGCGACTTATGATCGAGATTCTCGACGATAAGTTTAACGTGTACGGCTGACTGCCTCGTCGTGGGGCACCAGATCGCCACGCAGATACGCCTGGTGCGTGGCGGCCAGATCACCCCGGTCCTCTTCGGTGACAGGCTCGTCATCTTCTGGAACGGAGAGCGCCCAGATTGCGTGTGCTGCTGCGTCAAACTGGTCCGCAGGCAGTTCATCGATCATCTCGTGCAGACGTTCGCGCGTGGTTGACATGGGGAACCTCCCGGCTGCCTGGGCTGCGGCGACGCACGGGCGGCGCTCGTATGATGAGGCCGACCGTGCGGTCGCCACGCAGCAGGCGCGCTGCCAGACGCGATCTACCGGTAGTTGTTGAACTGGAGCGGCACCACGTAGTCCTGTTCCTTCAGGAGCTTCATCGCACCTTGCAGCAAGTCCTTTGACGAGCCGGACACGCGCACCGCGTCGCCCTGAATCTGCGCCTTCAACTTCGGGAACTTGTCGCGCATCATCTTGGTGATCGTCCGGCCCAGTTCGGGGTCGATCCCCTGGCGTAGCTTTGCCTCCTGGCGTACCGTGCCCTTTGCGGCCGGCTCGACCTTGCCGAAGTCGAACACTTTGCTGGAGAAGCCGCGCTTAGCCGACCGCTCGATCAAAATGTCGCGGACAGCCTTCAGCGTGAACTCGGAGTCGCAGGCCAGGATGACGGCCTCCTTCTCCAACTCAACCGTGCTGCCGGTGTTCTTCAGGTCGAAGCGCGTGGTGATCTCCCGCACGACCTGATCGACAGCGTTCACCATTTCTTGCCGGTCAATCTGCGACACCACGTCGAAACTGCTATCAGATGCCATACAACCCCCGATATCACAAGAAGTCAGGAGCGAGGAGCCAGCAGCAGGCAGGATGCCTTCGCCGCTCGGTCCGATCTCAGCCCCGTGTGCCTAAACTCTACACGCGGCCCGGCCAGGCGGGCCAGCAGGCGAGTGGCGACACGGGGAGGCGAGAGGCGAGAAAGGTAACTGGGAGCGAGGCAAACGCGCCCGCACGGCCGGCGTCAGGCGAGCAGGGCGTACTGCGCGGTCGGCCAGGCGGCGAGCGCCAGAAGCTGCACCATTGCCGATTGATCCAGCAGCGTGCAGGCCGTCTGCGGCCCCTCGAAGCGGAACAGGCCAGACGCCGCATCGTAGATGGCGGGGGCGTCGCAGGCGCGCGCGGCATAGGCGAGCATCGCGTTGTAGTAGGTGTCGGTGCCAATGACGCGGCCCAACTCCAACAGGTTGCGGAAGAAGATTGCCACGAAGATGGCCGCCTGCCCGGCGTACTCGCGCGCGTCGTACCAGGAGAGCGCCGCGTCTGCCGTCTGGCGGGCCTGCTCCAGATAGTTGGCATCCCCGGTGATGCGGTGCAGCATCGTGCCGGCCGCTGCCGCGACGCCCTGGTTGTAGATCCACTGGGCTGGGTCGATGGTGCCGTCACCGAGCACCTTATCGTGGTACAGCCCCGCCTCCGGGCCGTCCGCGATCCAGAGCGTCTCGCGCAGCCAGCGGTACGCCGAGTGTGCGTGATCCAGGTAGCGGGCGCGGTCAGCGTCTGAAGTGGCAAGCTCAGACAGGTGTAGCGCCAGCACCGCCAGCCCCGCCGTGACGGCCGCGCCCCGGTCGCGGTTCCAGGCGGCATCCACCCAGTAGACGCCGCCGGGATACGGGCGCGGGTCTGTGCACCAGCCAGCCACCACGAACTCGAAGACGGCGCGGGCCTGCGTCAGCACGTCCACGCGCCCGCCGAGCAGCCCGGCCGCCCGCATCCGATGCTCCTGCACCAGATCTAGCGCGACCCAGGTGTTATCGTCGAAGAACGTATCGCCGCCGTGCCCGAGCGGCAGCGGCGGGTACGACGCGTACGACGGCTTGCGGACGAAGCCGCTCACCCGAAGCGGCTGCCAGTACGCCCGGCGGTCTACCACCGCCTCGATATCGTCCGGATATTGCCGCCCAACCTCGGGTATGCCGCGCATGCACAGGGCCGCTTTCGCGGCTTCCTCGAACGGCCAGACGAACGCGAACGGGTTGCCGCCTTGCTGGCCCGGCACCGTCTCGCGGTAGAGGCGCACGCCATTGAAGTAGAGGTGGCGCTGCATCGCAGCGTAGGCCACCGCTGCCCTGGTTGCCGATGCCGCCGCGTCGTGCTGGCCCGTGACAGCCTCCGTGAGTTGTGAGTTGTGAGTTGTGTGAGCGTGATGGCGGGAGCCGTGCGAGCATGATGTACGTATCGTGCGGGCGCGAGGAATCGCACCCCTACAGATTGACGGTTGCCGCGCAGGGGCGCAACGTATTGCGCCCCGTCCGTGACGACGTTCCCCCTCTCCCACGCATGGGAGAGGGGGGCAGGGGGTGAGGGCCCCACGACGGGGTGAGAGTTGTCCTACGGGTTGCGGACGTTGATCGGCTTCCCGTCAAGGAACGCGATGGCGTTCTCCACCGCGCCGAGGTTCAGGAAGTCCAGTCCCTCGGGCGTCGCGTCGGCGTTGTGCGGCGACAACACCACCTGCTCACACGACAGGATGGCCGAGTCGCCCGGCAGCGGCTCCTGCTCGAACACGTCCAGGCCCGCGCCCGCGATCTGCCCGCCGTTCAACGCCGCCACCAGCGCCGATTCGTCCACCAGCGCCCCGCGCCCGGTGTTCACCAGCAACGCCGTCGGCTTCATCATCCCAAGCTCGCGCGCGCCGATCAGCTTGCGGCTCTGGTCGGTGAGCGGCAGGTGCAGGCTGACCACGTCCGACTGCTGGATCAGGTCGTCGAACTGGACGAACTCGACGCCAAGCTGCGCCGCGCGCTCCGGCGTCGGGTTGTAGGTCCAGGCGATGACGTTCATGCCCAGGCCTTTGCCCAGCGCCATCATCCGCGCGCCGATGGGGCCGGCCCCGATGACGCCCAGGGTTTTGCCGTTCAGGTAGATGTTGTCGATGCGGGTGCCCCAGCGGTTCGCCCGCATCTCGCCGGTCTGGAACACGACGCGCTTGGCCGCCGCCAACATCAGCGCGAAGGCGTGCTCGGCCACCACCGGCGCGGTCTTGCCGGGGATGTTCGAGACGGTGATGCCAAGCTCCTTGGCCGTCCCGAGGTCGATGCTGTCCGTGCCGATGCCGAACACGGTGATGAACTTGAGGTCGGGCAACTGCCGCAGCACCTCGCCAGGCCACTTGATGGCCCCGCGCGAGTTGAGGATGATGGTCGCGCCCGTCGCCCGTTCAACCTGCTGCTCAACGCTGGTCGGGCGGTCGGTGTACACCGTCACGTCGCCATACGGCTCAAGCTGCGCCAGCCGCGGAGAGCCTGCGATCTGCTGGGGCTGATCCCCGGGAACCACGATCTTCACACGGTCGGCCACGCCATTCACCTCCGGATACGCCGTCGTCGTCGGGGCCGATTGTAGCCCACGCGGTCGTCTGCCTCTTTCTTGGGTCATTGTGCGGCGGCCAGCCTTGCCGAAGTCGATTTCGGGGCTGCAACATCACGTCACGACCTCGAATCATTGGGCTCACAATCCAATGCTCGGAGATTTGGCAATGGACGAACCGACAGATCGGGAAGTACCAGTACCCATGCCTACGAGCACTGCCGCAGATGGTGGAAGCTTGGTGATTGCTACCGATGGAGTGTGGACGGCCTCCGACTTTTCGCGAACGCTGCACGCCATGGACCTTGCCTATGTTCGATTTGCTGCCGTGGCCTATCTTGACTCACCTGAAGGCAGGCAGTTCGCTACTCGTCACTTCCATACAGTCGCCCGGTATGCGGAATCTGCGCCGGACAGCTACATTTTCGTACGCTGATTCGTCGAACCCGTCGGCAGACTGCGCCGCTTTCTCTCAGCCGCATTCGCATGGCATCCCCTGGGTGGATTGAGCTACTTGGGCATCTCAATATTGTCAAGGTGATTGCGGACGCAATTGCAACGCATCGAAGCGAGAATACGAGACGGGAGGAAATTCACCTGAAGCATGAAGAGGCGCTGGCTGAGATTTCGGCTGCTCGTGAGCGACATGCCGGGGCTGTCTCCGCGAAGTTGGCGCGAATTGATAGCCGCGAGCGCGTTGCGGTCGAGAAGTTGCGACGAGCGGAGCGGAGCGAACTAATCCAGCTATTACGCCCAGGTCAGCAGGCCCGGCTGCCCAGCCATGTTCGAGAGCGGGTTACCCGCTACCTAATGGACCAACCCCTATGGACCAACCCCTGGACCGCTTGGACGAGGTGGCCGACGACCCCCGGATAACTTCTATCGAGGTCCGAGGCTCGACGCCGACGCTCGAAGCAAATGATGGCGGTAACCGCCAGGATCATTAGCGAACTGTCTGTGCATACGCATGTTGCCAAGGGCTCACGTTCCGGCCGATTCCAACCAAACTGCGCGGCGGGAAGTCGGGACCGATAGCGTCATTCCCTCGTTCTCTGTGACGTGAACGTTCAGATCGCCCGCCATCTCCTGACCCTCGCAGCCGTCGTGCTCGTCGCCACCGCTACTGTGCCGCCCGCCGCCCGTGTCGCCCAGGCGGCACCGGCCGGCTACTCCGTGAACGGCGGCGTGTTGGTGGACCCCGCCGGCCGCCCGTCGTTCCTGATCGGCGCGAGCTACCAGGGGCCGGCAGACCGCGCCTGGAAGATGTGGGCTGACGACCAGTTTGACGCCGCGCTCATCGCGCAGGACTTCGCGCGGGCGCAGGCGGCCGGCCTCAGCGCGCTCCGCATCTTCGTGCAAAAGCCCTTGGCCGACGACATCGCCGCCGGCCGCTTCCAGAAGCTTGACCGCGTGCTTGACCTCGCGGACCGCTACGGGCTGGCCGTCATCCTGACCCACGCCGACTACGTAGATTTCGACCTCGGGCGGGTGGCTGCGCTGGACGGGGCGATAGCCGCGCGGTATCGAGGCCGGGCGACCATCCTCGCCATCGACCTGAAGAACGAGCCGCGCATCGGCGACCTGATGCTGACGGCCTACCTGCCCGGCGACAACCCGCCCCTTCAGGACGCCGCTATCGTCGCCCGCATCGGCGAGCGCATCACCCGCGAAGAGATCCCCGAGTACCGCACCACCGAGGCCGGCCAGAAGAACGTGCCCGCCCGCCTGGACGACGAACAGGCGTATGTCTATATGAACGTGCTGCGCGCCTACCTCGCCATGCTGGACGACTCGGCGGCCTGGGTGCAGGCGAAGGACGGCAACGTCGTGCGCTACCTGCGCTCGCCCGAGGCCGCCGCCTGGACGCCGCTGGTTGACGCCCTGAACGACAGCCTCGCGCTGTGGCTCCGGCCGCGCCTCGGGGCCGTCCGTCGTGCCGACCCCGACCGGCTCGTGACGGTGGCCCACGTTGACACCATCCTGGCGACGCTGCCCGTCAACGCCTGGTTGGACTACCGCACCTACCACCGCTACCCATCCGCCACGCCGGCCGGCGTGCGGGCGGCGCTGACCCTCTGGGACGACGTGCGCGGGGCCGTCAAGGGGCGGCCCATCGTGCTGGGCGAGCTTGGCGTCTCGAACGACGTGACCGACGAGGCCACGAGCGCCGCGCTAGAGTTGGAGTTCATGCGCGGCATCCGCGACCGGGGCGGCGCAGGCGCGCTTAAGTGGATGCTGAATGATTTCCCGAGCGGGGCCAGCCCGCGCGAGAACAGCTTCGGCATGTTCCGCGCAGACGGCACCCCGAAGCCCATCGCCAGCGGCCTGCGTGCCTATGCTCAGACGGCCCCGGCGTCTACTGCCGCCCTCGCCCCTGCCACCGCCGCCCCGCTGATCACCTGCGTGGCCGGCGGCACGGTCGCCACGCACCCGGCCCCGCTCGGGCGAGTCGCGGTGGCCGGCACCGACGGCGAAGGCGTCTTCATGCGGAAGTCCCCGCAACTGGGAGACCGCCTCCAGGCCTGGTCAGACGGCAGCCGCCTCGACATCCTCGGGCCGGCCGTGGAGCGCGACGGTCTGCGCTGGCTGCCCGTGCGCGACCCGTGCGGCGTGGCCGGGTGGGTGCCCGCGCGCTACGCCGCGCCCGCTGCCCCCTGACATCCCTCGTCCCTCACCCCCCTCTCCCGCAAGCGGGAGAGGGGGGCATCTTCTCGCCTCTCGGGAGTTTCACCCGTTCGGTTGGGCCGGCGGCCCAGGTGAACCAATTTCGCGGGAGGTGGCCCCGATTGCCCCGCCCCGGCGTTATCGACAGTGACAAGAGCGGGCGCTTCTGTGAGCGTACCGCCAGCGCATCGAAGGTTGGTGGTGGTAGAGGTGGTCGTGGCAACGTGGAATCGAGGGCGAGCGCGTGTCAAGGATCTGGCATGCCGATCAGACACGGCTCACGGTTCTGGACGACGTACTGCCGCCGGGCACGGATGGGCCGGGTACGGCTGGATGTGCGCTGATGTTTAAGTGGCGACGACCTTCGACCGACACCCTCACGCCAGTGGCCGCCGACCTCGACGGCTCGCCGCTGGCTGCTGACGCGGCCGTCGCCGTGCGCACAGCCTCCGCTCTCGCTGACGCCAACGTCCGCACCGATAGCGAGCCGCCTGCCTCTAGCGCTTCCGACGACGCAGCCCTTGAAGCGTTCGCGACGGTGTTGCGGGCGCTCGGGCAATACTCGTTCGACCTGGAGCACGAGGGCGCAATCTCGTTCAGCCAGCAGTGCGAGGCCTGGGCACGCCACCTGCTCGTCCTTGCGCCGCCGCCACTGCCCAGCAACGACGGCATCCTGGCCGACGACGCCCCGGAACTTGCCGCTGGTGAGCGCGACTGGCCGTCCGTACTCCAGTTCGTGCAGGCGCGCCGCCAGCGCGAGCAGCAGCATGTGACCCAGGCGCTCGGGGAGCTGCGCCAGGGCATGTGGACGTTCGCGCAGAGCCTGGGCACTGCGCTGGTCGAAGACCAGCGCATGGACAACCGGATGAAGTCGCAAATCGACCGTCTGAAGGTGGTCATCGAGCGGCCGTCGATGGCCGACTTCACCAAAGAGATGATGCTGACGGCCAACAACCTGTCGCGGCTGGTCACGGAGCGGCAACAGGCCCAGCGCCAGCGCCTGGAAGAACTGGGCGCGCGGGTGGCCGACCTCGCCGGGCAGCTACGGGAGGCGAAGCAGGAGAACATTCGCGACGCGCTGACCCAGTTGGTGAACCGCAAGGGCTTCGACGAGTTCATGAATCGGATGGTTTTCATGCGCGACGTCTTCGGCGAATCGGCAGTGCTGCTGATGGTCGATGCGGACCGCTTCAAGTCCGTCAACGACCGGTACGGCCACCCCGGCGGCGACGCGGTGCTGAAGTCCCTGGCCGACTGCCTGGTGCGGACCTTCCCGCGCAAGAGCGACCTTGTGGCGCGGTACGGCGGCGAAGAGTTCGCGGTGGTGCTGCCAGACACGTCGCCGCAGAACGCGATGCGGCTGGCCGACCGCACCCGGCAAGCCGTGCACGACCTTCGCATCGCGTACGGCGAGCAGGTCATCAGCGTGTCGATCTCGGTCGGCGTGGCCCAGCTTGGCCGGCACGAGTCGGTGCAATCGTGGATTGAGCGGGCGGACCAGGCGCTGTATCTTGCGAAAGCGCAGGGTCGGGATCGCGTTGTCAACGCGATCGACGCCGACTGATCGCGCAACTCCGTCGCATGAGTGAGAAATTTCGTGAGCGTTAGGAAGCGGCGACAGGGGCCGCCACTTTGGACGCTTGTGCGTGACAGAATGCGTTCAGGCGCACCGTTGCATCAGGGTACATGCACGGGTGGCTTGACGGACGGGTGATCGGCCGGGCGGTGTGCGCGCTCATAGCGAGATTGGGCGGCTGAGAGGCAGGCAACTCGATAGCAAGACCCCCCATCCAGGTACTTCCCTTTTTGTCGAGTGTGTACTACACTGGCCCCCGCTGGTGCGTTTCGCAGGCCGCTAAGGGGCGGCCTCTGGGGGTCCACTAACGCCCTCAGTCCCTTTCCCGACTCGCGCTGACGAAACAGCCAAGCTCGTTCGAGGTGTCAGCGTGAGTTACGCGGACAAGGTTTTGAGCTGCCGCGACTGCGGCCAGTCGTTCGTCTTCACGACCGGCGAGCAAGAATTCTTCGCCAGCCGTGGCTTCACGAACGACCCCAGCCGTTGCCGCGACTGCCGCATGGCCCGCCGTGGCCCGGGCGGCGGTGGCGGCGGTGGCGGCGGTGGGGGCGGCTACGGTGGTGGTGGCGACTACAGCACCGGCGGCGGTGGTGGCGGTGGGTACAGCAGCGGCGGCCCCCGCCGGGACCGCGAGATGTTCTCTGTCACCTGCTCGTCGTGCGGCAACGAGGCGCAGGTGCCGTTCCAGCCACGCGGCGACAAGCCCGTCTACTGCTCGGACTGCTTCGCGAAGACGCGCGGCACCGGCACCGGCCCCGGCGGTGGCTATGGCGGCGGTCGGGGCGGCTATTCGTTCTTTGCGGCGTTCGTGTCCTGTAGTCAGTGGTGTCCGTCCAGTGTGGTGCGGGCCGACGCGCGTCGGCCTCTTCCCGTATTCGCAGGAAGTCCCAGTGGGGCGTCCTGCCCAGGAGATTCAGCCATGTACGTGGTCGCCCGTGAGGGTGAGCCGTTCGAAGAGCTGTTCCGCCGCTTCAAGCGCGGCATCGAAGCGTCCGGCCTCCTCCGCGAGTACCGGCGCAAGCAGCGTTTCACGCCCGCGCACGAGCAGCGGCGCGAGAAGATCCGCGCGGCACAGCGCAAGTTGCGGCGCGCCCGGGCGAAGTCGGGCGGCTGACAGCCCGGCCGCTCACATACCGGAACAGGTGGGGGGGTGGCACGCCGGTTACGGTCGGGGTGACATGGGGGTGGTACGCTGGCTTCACTCCCTCGAACATGACGGCGGGCGGGCTTCACCCCTCACCCCCAGCCCCCTCTCCCGCAAGCGGGAGAGGGGGTGAGGGAGCATGGGAACTTCGGGGGACAGGGAACCTGACAGGCGTACGGTCGGGGTGACGGGGCTGCGAACACCAACCGACCCGCACGCCAGCGAAGCCCGTCGTGCTACGCGCCTGGGGAGGCCTGCCAGCCTGCCTGGGCCGCCAGTGACCGTTGCAGCAGCCGCCGGGTCTCCGTCGTCATGACCGGCAGCGCGTCCGGCAGGAACCAGCCGATTTCGTCCGTCTCTTCGCTGGGGCGGAAACCGCTGTCGCCGACCACCTGGCACTCGAATGCGAGGCTGACCTCGCCGTACGGCCCGCTGTCGATGTCGAGGACTCGGCCGACTTGCACCCGCAACCCGGTCTCCTCGAACGCCTCGCGGGCCGCTGCCTCGCGCGGGTTCTCGTGGCCGGAGAGCCAGCCCCCCGGCGCACCCCAGCGGATGCCCTCGCGGTGGTAGGTCTGTCGCACCAGCAGGACGCGGCCCTGCGAATCCTGCACAATAGCGACGGCACCGATAGGGAACTGTGGGTACATGATGCGGATGGCGATGCGCCGCACGCACAGCGGCAGATAGCGCCACACCAGGAGCAGCAGGCGGTGGCCCAGCCCCGCCAACAGTCGCACGATTCGCCCGATCATCGGCAGGAGTGTACCCAAGTTAGGGGCGGTATAGTTGAGCAGCTAGGGACGAGGTGAACATGCCCAGGGAGCCACGGATGCAGGCGCAGCTCAGCGAGCGACGGACGATGCGGGCAGCGCGCAGCAGCGGCGGGGCGTCGCCCGTGCTGGTCATCGGGATTGTGCTACTGGCGGCCAGCCTCGTCGCAATCGGGACGGCTGTCGTGCTGACATCCATGGGCCTGTGGCAGCCGCTTGTCGCCCGCACCGACACGCCCCCGGCCACCCGCCCGCCAGCCGCTGCACCGACCCCACCGGCCACGCCCGGTGTGTTCACCGTTGGCCGCCAGGGCGAGCCGACGCCTCCCGCCACCGCCGCGCAAGGCGCGCCGCCCCAGGGAACGCCGCAACAGCAGCCGTCGTTGCTGCCGCCCAGTTCCAACAGCGGCCCGATGTTCAATCCGCAGCCACCGGTGGTGCAGCAGCCCGGCAGCGCGCCGCCGCCAGCAGCCCCGTCCGTGCCCGCGCCCACGAACACTCCGCCGGCCGCCACCGAGAGCGCGCCGCCGGCCGCCAGTGGCGCATCGCCCGGAACCGGCCCGGCCACGACAGGCTCGCCGGTCACGGCTGCGGCGCCGACCGATCCGGCGGTAGCCGACGCGTTCGAGAAGCTGACCAGCGTCGAAGATAAGGTCGGCCAACTGCTGCTGTTGGCCTGGATTGGCAGTCGCGCTGAGGACGCCCGCCCCACCCTGCGCGACCTGCGGGCCGGCGGCATCGTCTTCGTACAGAACACCACCCTGAGCGCCGAGGCGGCGGTCATCAATCGGGGGTTGCGGCAGATCGCTGGCGAAGCGGGCTTGCTGCCGCCGCTGATTGCCATCGACCACGAGGGCGGCATCGTGCAGCGCATCAAGGACGTGCCGAACCTCGGGAACAACTGGGAGCTTGGGCAGCGCGGGGCGACCGACCTGGAGGCGTGCCAGCGCGGGCAGGCGCACGCGCAGACGCTCAACGCGATGGGGTTCACCATGAACCTTGCGCCCGACCTGGATGTCAACAACAACCCGAACAATCCCGTCATCGGGAAGCGCTCCTACTCCGACAATCCGGACGTGGTGGCGCGGCTCGGGGCGGCCTACATCAAGGGGTTGCAGGGTGGCGGCATCGCGGCCATCGGCAAGCATTTCCCCGGTCACGGCAACACCAGCGTCGATTCCCACCTGGGCCTGCCGTCGCTGCCTCAGACTGTTGACCAGCTTGGTCAGATCGAGTTGGTGCCGTTTCGCCGGGCCATTGAGGCCGACATTGCCGGCATCATGTCCGCGCACATCGTCTTCCCGGCCGTCGATCCGAGCGGTGCCCCGGCGACGCTCTCGCGCGAGGTGATGACCGGCCTGCTCCGCGAGCGGCTCGGCTTCCGTGGGCTGGCCGTGTCCGACGACATGGGAGCGATGCGCGCCATCACCGACAACTACGGCGCAGGCGAGGCGGCGGTGCTGGCGGTGAACGCCGGCGTGGATCTCCTGATCCTGTCCGCCGAGTTCCCGCGCCAGCAGCAGGCCCGCGACGCCTTGGTGGCGGCTGTGCGCGACGGCACCATCCCGCGCGAGCGGCTAGACGAGGCCGTGCGAAACGTCCTCCAGGTGAAGGCGCGCTTCGGGATGCTCGGCAACCCAGCGACGCAGACCGGCGGCGGCTGCGCGTGAAACGGTGGCGCTGGCGGTTGCTCGGGCCGGGCGTCGCCGCGCTGGTGCTGGGGGTACTGTGCCCCGGCGCGTCCGTCGTCCTGGGCCAGCCGGCCGGGCCGGCTGCCGCTGATGTCATCAGTGTCCGGCAGGCTGGGAATGTCGAGATCATCATTGATGGTGACGTGATCGTCGGCCGGCCCGCCGAGATCACGATTCGGGCGGCCAACCCGGTGGGCGACGCCAACCAGGGCAGCATCACCGTGTCGCTGCCCGGCAACCCGAACATCGAGATCGCCGGGGCGTCAGCACCTGGCGCAAAGCTGTTCCAGCCCGGCGAGCAGATGTTTAGCTTCGCGGCCGCTCGCAACGCCACGATTCAGGTGCCGGCGGTGGAACTGTTCGTCAGTTCGTGGCCGCCTGGCACCCGCCACGAGCTGAAGCTGCGCGTCGCTGCCACCACGCCGTACACCCTCCAGGCGCGGGCATCATTCCGGCGAGCCAGCGGCGGTTTCGTGCACCTGCCGGCCAATGGACAGGTTGACCAGCAGGGCGCACCCACCCGATTGATCGACGTTGCGCCGCGCCAGCCGGCCCCGCCCACGCGCCCGCCAGCGCCCCCAACCGAGCCTCCGGCCCCGACCGCGACCCTGCCACCGCCGCCCACGCCCGTGCCGCCCACAGCGACGACTGCCCTGGCCAAACCGAACAATGGAGACACCCAGGGAGCTGCCACCCCGCCCACCGTGCTGCCCGCACAGGCCGCCGCCCCGCCGCCCGCAGCCCCGCCGTTGGGGCCAGCCGCAGCCCCAACCGCGACCCTGCCACCCCTGCCTCCAGGTGCCCCGACCGCCCCTGAGCAGGCGGGCGGTCCGTCGCTGCCGCTGCTGCTGGCGGGCCTCGGCATCATGGCGGTGGGCATCGCCATCGGGCTGCTCGCCATCTTGCTGGTCGTGCGCCGCACGTCCGGCCCGCCCCGGTACACCGGGATGCCGGCTCCGGTGCCGCCGATGCCGTACGGGTTCGGTGGTCCGCCTGGACCGGGCCAGCAGCCCAGTTGGCCCCCGACGACCCCCGGCCCGTCGCCGTACGGCAGCCCGGGGTACGGCGCAGGGTACGGCCAGCCGTCGCCGCCCTGGGGGACGCCCGCGCCGCCCGACCAGACGGCGCGTCGGCCAGACCCGTCCGGCAGCTACCGCCCGGACCACGACTCGACGGCGCGCCCCCCCAGCCACCCTGACACGTCGTTGTCGCCGGCTCCGGGCAGCCAGGGGGATACCGGGAAGCGCATGGCGCAGTCGTCGTCGTCGCGCTACGTTGACCGGGTGCTCAAGGGCCGGGGTGGCATGGGGTCCGTCTACAAGGCGTACGACGCGCGGCTCCAGCGGTCGGTGGCGCTCAAGATCATGCACCCGGACCTGGGCTTGCAGCCGGGCTTCATCGAACGATTCATCCGCGAGGCCCAGGTGGCGGCGCTGCTGGAGCACCCGAACATCGTCACGGTCTACGACATCGAGCAAGTGGGCGACTCGATCCAGATGGTGATGTCGTGGATCGACGGCGAGGACTTGCAGCAGCTCTTGGAGCGCGAGGGCGCGTTGCAGCCGGACCGGACGTCCTACCTGTTGACGCAGATGGCCGCAGCGCTCGACCATGCCCACTTGCGCGCGCGGCCGGTGTTGCACCGCGACATCAAGCCGTCCAACATCATGATCGGGCAGCACGAGCGCGTGGTGCTGACGGACTTCGGCATTGCGCGGATCATGGGCGACGTGGCGCTGACGCAGGTCGGCCAGATGGTTGGGACGCCGGCGTTCATGGCTCCGGAGGTGGTGCGGGGTGCCGACTTCGACCACCGCGCGGATGTCTACGCGCTGGGCGTGGTGCTGTACCAGATGCTAACTGGCCGCGCGCCGTTCCGCGCCGAGACGCCGATGGCGCTGCTGCACGCGCAAGTCAACACGCCGCCGCCGCCGCCCCGGTCGTTCGCGCCGCTGCTGCCGGCCGCGGTCGATGCGGTGGTGTTGCAGGCGCTCGCCAAGAACCCGGACGAGCGGTTCCAGACGGCCGGCGACCTCGCACGGGCGTTCGCACGGGCCGTCGGACGACGCTGACGCCCGCCGGATTGACCCCATAACCCGATACTCTCGGGGCGACGCACGGGGCGGCCGTCACGTACACTCAACCGCGATGCCAATGATGGAAATTCGCGCAGAGGGAGTCGAGCCGTGAAGCTCACCGACCTGCCGCCGGCCTGGTCCGAAGACCTGTTGCCGTCGATCCGTGAAGAGCTTGCCCGCTCGGGCCGCCGCCTCGTCGTGCTGGACGACGACCCGACCGGCACCCAGACGAGCCACGGCGTGCTCGTCGTCACCGAGTGGTCCGAGGAGGAGCTTGCAGGAGCACTCCGAGGGTCGCACCCCGCCATTTTCGTGCTGACCAACTCGCGCAGCCTGCCCGAAGCCGAAGCCGTCGCCCTGGCCGACGAGGCTGGCCGCAACCTCGCGCGGGCCGCGAAAGCGGTCGGCGTAGAGGTCGCCATCGGCTACCGTGGCGACTCGACGCTGCGCGGCCACTACCCCGCCGAGTCGTGGGCGCTGCGTGACGCATTCGCCGCCGAGAGCGGCCACGCCTACGACGGCGAGATTCTGGCCCCATTCTTCGAAGAGGGCGGCCGGTTCACCATCGGCGACACCCACTACGTCCAACAGGGCGAAGAACTGGTGCCGGCCGGCGACACCGAGTTCGCCCGTGACGCGGCGTTCGGCTACCGTAGCTCGTTCCTGCCGGCCTGGGTGCAGGAGAAGAGCATGGGCCGGGTGGCCGCTGGCGTCGTGGCGTCCGTGTCCATTGAGGACATCCGTCAGGGCGGCCCTGACCGCGTGGCCGAGATCCTGAAGGGAATCTCGGGCGGACGGGTGGTCGTGGCGAACTCCGCCACCTACCGCGACATGGAAGTGTTCGTGCTGGGGCTGCTGCGCGCCGAGGCGGCCGGCAAGCGGTTCATCTATCGCGTCTCGGCGTCGTTCGTGCGGGTGCGGGCCGGCATGGCCGCCCGTCCGCTGCTGACCATCGCCGACCTCTACCCCGGCGGCGCGCCGAAGTCTGCCGGCATCACGTTCGTCGGGTCGCACGTCAAGCGCTCGACCGAGCAACTCGAGCAAGCCGTCAACCTGCCGGACCTCCAGATCCGTGAACTGAAGGTGGCCCGCCTGTTGGAGCCGGCGACCCGCGACGCCGAGGTACACGACATGGTGGCGTGGCTGGAGGACCAGTATCCGCGCGGGCGAGATGCGCTGGTCTACACCAGCCGGGGC
>JBBQBU010000095.1:0-14536 GCA_038318015.1 Chloroflexota bacterium
AGTCTACCCGAGTGGCAAGTGGCAAGTGGCAAGTGGCAAGCAGTAAGTGGCAAGTAGGGCTAACTCCCCTCTCCCACTTGTGAGAGAGGGGTTGGGGGTGAGGGCGGCGAGCCTACGCCCCGAGCCGGCGCAGCACGTAGATGCCCGGCTTGATGAGGCCGCCGCCCGTGCTCAACGTTGGCCGCAAGACCTCGTCCGTGGCCCACTGGTCACCGTTCACCGACCGCTCGAAGAGCCGCACTTGCTGGGTGATTGCCGCCAGCCGAGCGCCCGGCCGGGCCACCCGCGCCGCCTCGGCCAGGAGCGCAGGATACAGCGCGGCATTGTCCGTGTGGCTCCCGACCAACTGCCCAAACGGCAAATCAACCGTCAGCGCGCCCACTGAGGCGTCAGGCAGGGGCAATGCCGTCGCGTCCCAGTCCAGCAGTTCAGGGACCGGCACGGCGGCCGGCAGTTCGGCGGCAGCCACGTTGCGCGCGGCGCATTCCAGCGCATCCGGGGCCACGTCGCAGCCCAGCAAGCGAACGGCCGGCCCCAGCAACGCCCGCTCGATCAGCAGCGTGCCGGAGCCGCACGCCAGGTTCAGGTAGACATCCGTGGGCGCGGGCTGCGTCAACCCGGCCATGATCGAGGCAATCGCCCCGTTGAGCGCCCCCGGCCGATTGCAGGCTCGCCATGCGCGGGCGGCAAGCGGGCGCGGCGAGATCCGGGCCAGCAACTCGAAGCGGCCATCTGAGCCGCGTCGGAACCGGAGCAACACGTCGCCCGCGTCCTCCGCTGGTTTCAATCCGGTATCCGTCGCCAATCGCGACAGCACCCGCTGGAACACCGCTGAGTCCGCACCCGCCGCGCTCAAGCGGTAGGTGCGGAACGCTCCGGCCGGGAACAGCGACCGCATGTGACCGACCTTCGATATCAAGTGGCGGAAGGTGCTGTCGCCCAGGAGGGCAGTCGGGCGCGGCAGGCCCGTTGCCAGAACCACATGCACCGCCACGACGGTACGCAGCTGCAGCAGCGCCGGCCAGGGACCGTCATACGCGAACGGGATGGCCCCGGCAGACGACGGCCCCACCCGCAGAGAGGCGCGGCCCTCACCCCCCTGCCCCCTCTCCCACTTGTGGGAGAGGGGGAGTTGACGCACACCAGCCGGCCCGCCCGCCCGCAACGGGATACGGCCAGTTGTCCCCCCTCTCCCACTTGTGGGAGAGGGGGCAGGGGGGTGAGGGGCGTCCCGGCCAGCAGAGGGGTTAGGGCTAACGACGCCCGCAAGCTCGGCCGCCGCGAAGCGCTCCAGCCCGCTGATGCACTCAGCCTCGAACCGCACCGTCAGCGCGTGAGCGTCAGGACGCGGCGCGGATTCTTCACCAGCATCTGCGTGATGGCAGCATCCGGCACGCCCGCCTGCCGCAGCCGGGGCACGATGTTCCCGACGACGTGGCCGTAGCCGTCGCCGCCCCAGCGCGTCAGGTCCGTCTTGTAGCAGACATCGTGCGCCAAGGTGACAGAGCCGGCCAACCCGTCCCCGACCAGCCGCGCGATGGTCGCGATGCGCTGGTCGTCGCTCGGGTACTGGCGCTTGCGCGTCGAGTAGTACGTCTGCTTGCCGAACGTGTCAAACGCCAACGTGCAGCCGCGCGCCGCCAGCTTTGCGTACGACTCGTAATTGGGGTGGACGCGGTCGTCGCAGTGGCTGATGACCAGGCGGCTCAGGTCCGCGCCGGCCCGCTCCAGGATGTCGAGGGTCGGCGCGATCTGCTCGTAGGTGCGCTGCACCGCGTCCGGGTGCATCACGATGGCCGTGCCCGTCTGTGCCTGGACGCGGCCGGTCGCCACCAGCACGACGCGCTCAGTCGGCGAGAGCGGCTCGGTGGTGCCGATCTCCCCTAGGACGCCCGCGCGGATGTCCGTGCCGGGGAACCCTTCGATCACATCGTGCAGCATCTCGTCGGCCACCTGCTCGACACTTTTGGCGGCCAACTCGGCGGGATGCGACGCACCGATGTAGTACCCGGTGCCGGCAATGATGTTCAGGCCGGTCCGCGTCGCCAGTTCGGCCAGCCCCTGGGCATTTGGCACCAGCCCGCCGCTGGACACCTCCACGACGGTGCCGCCGCCAAGCGCCTTGAACCGGTTCAGCTCGGCCTCGGCAACGTCCAAGTCTTGCTGGTGGACGTTGTCGCGCAGCCTCGCGACGTTGTGGCGCAGCACCCACAGGTGTTGGATGCCGAGCGGCTCGTCTGGCAGCGGCTCGGCCTTGCCCGGTCCGGTCCCGAAGCGCTGGTCGTGGTAGACGGACAGGTCAAACAGGATGTGCTCATGGATCAGGGTGGTGCCGAGCGCGTCCGGCTCCACCGGCCCCAGCACCGTCATGACCTTGCCCAGCGTGTCGCTCATGGGGCGCTCCTCCGATGCCGTGCCTGACAGAGAACACCCCTCTCTCGCGTGCGGGAGAGGGGCCGGGGGTGAGGGGCGATCTTCCGGCGTTTAGGACGCGTGCGAGAAGACCTCTTCTGCGCGGTCGGCAATCGCCCGGCCAATCGCCATCGACGACGTGGCAGCCGGCGATGGCGCGTTCCGGACGTGGAAGATGCGGTCTGAGGTCTGGACGATGAAGTCGTCCACCAGCCCGCCATCCGAGCCGAGCGCCTGCGCCCGCACCCCTGACGGCCCGGGCACGCAGTCGTCCTCGGTCACTTCAGGCACATACTTCTGGCAGGTCTCGACAAACAGCTTCTTGCTGAAGTCGCGGACCATCTCGTCGACGCCCATCTTCCAGTGCTGGCTGACCATCTTCCAGAAGCCGGGGAACATGACGTTTTCGAGGTTGTCGCGGATGCTCAGATCAAGCTTGCCGTACCCCTCCCGCGCGAACGCGTAGACGGCATTTGGCCCCAGCCAGACTTCGCCGTCGTGGCGCTTCGTGAAGTGGACGCCCAGGAACGGGTACTGCGGGTCTGGCACGGGGTAGATCATGCCGCGCGTCAGGTACGCCTTCTCGGGCTTCAACTTCATGTAGTCGCCCCGGAACGGGATGATCTGCGGGCTTTTGTCCGCGCCGGACATCGCCGCCACGCGGTCCGATTGCAGGCCGGCGCAGGTGATGAGGTAGCGGGTCGGGATGATCTCGTCAAAGGTGGTCTTCAGCAGCACCCAATCGCCCTTGCGACGGATGCCGTTGACCTCGTAGCCGGTCAGGATCTCGCCGCCCGCCGCGATCACGTCGTCGGCGTAGGCAGAGGCCACCCGGCTCCAGTCCACAATGCCGGTCTCCGGCGAGAAGATGCCCTTGATGCCGGCGCTGTGCGGCTCGATCTCGCGGATCTCTTCCGGACCGACCAGCCGGATGCCCGGCACGCCGTTCGCCGTCGCGCGCTCCCAGAGGGCGTCCAGGCGCGGCAGTTCCTCCGGCTCGATGGCGACGATCAGCTTGCCGCACTTCTCGTACGGGATGCCCTTTTCCTCGCAGTACGCGTACGTCTTCAGGCGGCCCTCGGTGCAGAGCCGCGCCTTGAGCGAGCCGGGGGCGTAGTAGACGCCCGCGTGGATCACTCCAGAGTTGTGGCCGGTCTGATGCTGGCCGATGGTGGACTCTTTTTCGAGGATTGCGACTCGCCGACCCGGGCGCCGCATGAGCAGATCGCGGGCCGTCGCTAGACCGACGATGCCACCGCCCACGATTACGATGTCGTACCACTGCTGAGTCATCGTCCAGACACCTCCGTCCTCGAAAGGAATGGTACCTGACAGCGGAGTTGCGAGTGGTGGGCGGCGCGTACCGCGTGGCGGGTGACGAGTGACCCGTAGGCGCGTGCAACGACCGCGCCGCTCGCGCTTCGCCACCTGCCTCTCAGAGCCAGGTGGCGAAGCGCAGCCCGACGCCGTCCGGTCCGGCAATCGTGAAGTCGCGCAGGCCGTAGTACCGGTCGTCTATCGACTTGACCACGGTGCAGCCTAGCTCCTGCGCCAGCGTCCAGTAACGGTCCACGTCGTCCACCAGCACGCGCACGTTCCCGACGATTGGGCCACCCGGCGCGGGCGCATCTGCGATCTCTTCCAGGTACAGGACGCCCTGCCCCCAGGCCAGTTCGACGAAGTGCGGTTCGGCGCGCAACAGGCGGAATCCGAGCCGCTGGTAGAAGTCGGCCGATGCGCTGATGTTGCGGACGTACAGTTCAAGTACCAACTGCTCGTGCATGGGCGCGGCGTCGAACATCGTCGCGTCACCTCCCCGATCGCTGCCTGATTGTAGACCCGCGTGCGCGGGCGGCAAAGACGCAAAAGGAGGCCCGGCGCGTTGTGCGCCGGACCTCCCTCGTTGCGGCGGGGCTGCCAGAGGCGGAACTGCCAGCGGCAGCCCCCTACAGAGGCACCTCCCCGATTCCGTCTGGTATCTACGCGATCAGGCTGCGCCGGTGTGCGGCACCTTCAGGGGCCGGGCCGCCGGCTCCGCGTCCGCGACGGGCGCTGGCCGGACCTTCGCCCCGAAGTCGCCGCCGATCTGCCCCAGGGCCGCCCCCAGGTTCTCCACCGACACGCCCAGCGTGCCCGTCGAGGCCCGGCGGTTCTCATCTTCAACCTGCTTCAGCAGTTCGCGCCGCAGGACGGTCACTTCGCGCGGTGCCCGGATGCCAACCCGAACCTGCACGCCGTCCGACCCAAGTACAATGATCTCGATGTCCTTGCCGATCAGGATGCTTTGACCTGGTCGCCGACTGAGTACTAACATGCTCGTCGTCTCCCCGATCCTCGGTCGGCCGTGCCAGCGCCGCCAGCGCCGCCGAACACCGGGTATCGCAGTGGGAAGCGCTCGTCAGTCAGGATGACCTGCTTGGCGATGCGCTTGTGTGGATTCACAATGAGGGGTGCTTGCAGGTTCGCCGTCATCGCGCGGACATCTTCCGGCACAACCAGGATCGACAGCACGCGCGCGTCGGCGGCGGCGTCCAGGCCGAGCATCGCCACGTCCGGGTCCGCGATGTCGAACACGTAGTCGCTCACCAGCAGCCCCGACTCGATGACCAGGAAGCCTACCAGCGGATCATGCAGCGACTGGAGCCAATGGAAAGGTGTTAGCTTCGTGTCCTCGATCAGGGCGAAGCGCTGGTGCCGCTCGAAGCCGGGCACGCCATCCGGGAAGTGCAGCACGGCGTTCTCGGAGATGGTAATGGTCTCCATCTCGCCGTAGCGGGTTGTGCGAATATCGAACTCGGGTGCGGATGCGGTCATTGACGTCATGCTATCAGTGCCCATTGTGCTGGCTGTTGTACTCATCATCGCAGGT
This sequence comes from Chloroflexota bacterium, assembly GCA_038318015.1. GTDB lineage: Bacteria > Chloroflexota > UBA6077 > UBA6077 > JACCZL01 > JADZEM01. The sequence goes on from JBBQBU010000095.1 coordinate 5,282, forward strand.
AGTCCAGCAGGCTCGGCTGAATCGCCTTGCCGCCGATCTGCAATGACGCCTTGTAGACCGTTTCCTGCACCGAGAACCTGCTGACAGCTTCCACCAGGTCGGTGTCTTCCGACTTGGAGCGTAGCTCTTCAAGGTTCACTTGCAGCAGGTTCTGCCGCCCCTGGGCCGCCTCGATCCGGTTCGTCTTCGCGCCGACCTCGGCCCGCGCGCCGAGGATCGTGTCCATCGCGCCGTCAATGGCCGCAAGGTCGCCGGAGACGGCGGCCGGGTTGCCCGCGTTCAAGTGGTCGCGCAGGTCCATCAGCGCCGTGATGGCCGGGCCGAACGTCGCCTGCCCTGGCGTGTTGAGGGTCACGAATGCGCCCTGGTCGTACTCGCGGCGCATCTGCCCGGTGTCGCCAGCGTACATGTAGCCCGGTGCCACATTCGTCAGGGTGAACGGGTCGGCGTCGATCTGCTCACCAGCGAACAGGCGCTGGCCGCGCAACGAAGCGTTGCCGGCGACACCCATCTGCTTCAGGATGTTGTCGACTTCGATACCGATAGCCGCCATGTCGCTGTTGGAGAGCGGGCTGTTGGCCCCCTGCACCGCCAGTTCGCGCGCCCGCTGGAGCAGGTCGCCGGCCTCGCCAAGCGTCGAGTCGGTGGCGTTCAGCCAACTCAGGCTGCTGTCCATCGTCCGCAGGTATGACTGCCCGGTGGAGATGTCGTTGTTGTAGGTCAGCGTGCGGGCAACGGCTGTCGGGTCGTCTGACGGGCGCGAAAGCTGCTTGCCCGTCGTGATGCTGTTGTGGATTGACTCCAACCGCTCCAGGTTGTTCCGCAGATTCCTGATCGTGGTGTCGGAGACCATGCCGTGAGTAATACGCATCCTTGCCATCCTCCTCGTGTCGTCTCGTCCGACACCTACCGACCGACGATGCCGGTATTGTTGATGAGCTTGTCGAGCATCTGGTCGTACGCCGTCAGCACTCGGGCCGAAGCCTCGTAGGCGCGCTGGTAGCGCAGCAAGCTCACCGCTTCCTCGTCCAGCGAGACGCCAGAGAGCGACTGGCGGCGGCGGTCCAGCAGGCTCACCAGGGCGTCCTGCGTGTCCACCTCATTCATCGCCGTGCGCGTGTCAATGCCCAGCCCTGCCACCAGCGAGTTGTAGGCCGATTCCGTCGTCTGGGTGCCGATAGCCAGCGGCGGGCTCATTGAGTTCTTCAGATTGGTGATACTGAGCACGACATCGTTGTTACCGGTTGCGCCCGCCACGCTGGATGCCGCGATTAGCTTCGGGTCTCCCTGGATTGCCGCGCTGACCGTGATGTTGCTGGCATCCGTCCCCGAGAAGAACGCGACGCCCGCGTTGCCGTTCAGGTCAAACCCAGTGGTGTGCAGGGTGTTGACGGCCGAAATCAGGTTCGAGGTCAGCGTGTTGAGCTTCGCCTGATAGCTCGGGACGTTGGTGTCGCGGGCGGTCAGCTTGCCAGAGATCTCAGCGGTGCCGAGCGTCGCGGCCGGGCCGGCCACGCCGTAGGTGATGTCTACAAAGTTGCTGTTGCCAGCATTCGGCACCGTCACCAGGTCGGTCTTGGCCGTGGTGCCGTTGACCAGGACTTGCGCGCCCATCAGCACGTTCAGCGAGCCGTCGGCGTTCTCGTTGACGGTGACGTTCACCAACTCCGATAGGCGGTCCACCAGTGAGTCGCGGCGGTCGCGGAAGTCGTTGGCGCTCTGGCCGGTCAACTCCACCTGTACGACCGCGCTGTTGATCTGCAAAATCTGGTCGGTGATGTCGTTGACTTCGCGGACATCGGTCGAGATCTCGCCGTCGAGGCCCGTCCGAATCGATTTCAACTGACCGTCGATGCGGTTGATCGCGCCGGTCAACGACAGCGACTGCTGGATGACGGTGGTCCGCACCGGCAAGTCGCTGGGGTCGGTCGCCAACTCGCTCCAGACACGGTTGTACTCGTTGAACAGGCTGTTCAGGCCGACGCCCTGCGGCTCGTCCAGGACCACTTCGACTTGCTCAAGCGCGTCCTGCCGGGCTTGGCCGTTGTGCAGGCCACCGACCTCGGCGCGGTACTGCGCGTCCAGGAACATGTCGCGGGCGCGCTGGATGTCGCTGGCGATCGAGCCGGTACCGAGCTGTCCGGCCTGCGTCGGGCGGTTCATGCCCGGCATTGCGAACGGTTCGGTGGTGGTGATCTTGACGTTCTGGCGGCTGTAGCCTGCGGTGTTGGCATTCGAGACGTTGTGATTCGTCACGTCGATGCCCATCTGCTGAGCCTGCAGGGCCCGCAGCGCCATATCCATGCCGAAGAATGTGCTGATAGTCATGGAGCCTCCTTGCTGTGCGCAGACGACACCGCATCCTCACCCTGGGCACGCGGCTGGGAGCCGAGTGGCCGGGGGGGTGCCGTCAGAGCGAGACTGGCGCGTACACGCCGAGCCGCTTGCTCGCGGCGAGCTTTCGCCGAATCGAGCGTAGAATCTGCGCCGCTGAGGCGCTCCAGAACCTGTCGGGTGCGTCGTGCGGCCCCAATGGCCGCGTCGAGGAGCTCGGCATTGCACCGGCCCTGCTCGCGCAGGTCGCGGACGAGCCGCGCCACCTGGACGAACAGTTGCCCGAGCCGTGCCCGATCTGTCGGGGCGATGCGCGCCGCTCTGAGGACCGACCGCAGTCCCTGCACGCCAAGCTCGGCTTCGAGCTCGGCCTGGATGGCCTGCCGTCGCCCTTCCAGCAGGGCGATGCGTGCGCTGGTCTCTTCAATAGTGCTGTTGACGACGACCATCTTCCGAAGGTCGCCCGCCACCACTACCCGTCGCTGCTCAAGCTGCGCCTGATGGAGCCGCTCGAGCACGGGCACGAGCGGTTCAAGAACCGTTTCAAGCTCCGCGAGGCGCGGGTGGGTGGGGCCGGACTCAGGCGGAGCCATCGGACCCGTCTAGGAGCTTCTGCGCCAGAAGCTGCGGCGACACGGAGTAGGTGCCGTCTTCAATCCGCTTCTTGATCCCCGCGACCTTGTCGCTGCGGACGTCAGGCGCGGCATCGACAGCCTGCCGTGCACGCGCAAGCTCCCGCGAGCGGTCCGAGATTTCCACCGTGTCCGAGGCTGGCCGGGTGCGCTCCTGATCCGCCTTGTACGGGGTCTCGCTTGCTGCTCGCTCGGCCCGGCGCGCGGCAGCCTGGCCGGTGACGGCTGGGTCGCTCTGGCGCTGGCTAATTCGTTCGATGTCCATCGGTTTTCCCTTAGGGGTACATCCCTGTGTGGGTCATCCCTCGCGGGTGCGTCCTGCGATTGGTGCCGTGTGGGTGAGGCTGTGAGGTTTGGGCTTGTCTTTGGCCTCACCGAGATAATCGGCAGATTGCTCGGATGCAATAGGGGTCGTTTGTACTCGTTCAGGTGGCTGGAAGTACCGGAACAGTCGGTTCCTTAGGACTTCCGCAGGTTGTTGGCATCCTGCAGCATCTCGTCAACGGTGCGGAGTGCCCGCACGTTCAGCTCATAGGCGCGCTGCGCCTGCACGATGCGGAGGTACTCCTCACGCGGGTCGATGTTGGACGATTCGAGGATGCCAGAGACGACCTTGCCGATGCCCGGCTCGCCCGCCACGCCCTCAATCGCCTCGCCGGAGGCGACCGTCGGGACCAGCACGTTTTCGCCGATTTGCTGGAGGCCTTCGGGGTTCACGAAGCGCACCAGCTTGATCTGCCCGGCGACTTCGCGCGTACCCAACTGGCTGATGGCCGTCACGGTGCCGTCCTGCCCAATCTCGATGCTGGCTGTCTCCAGCGGCACCGTGATGGTGGGCGATAGCTCGGCGCCAGTAGCGGTCATCAGGCGGCCCATGCCATCCAGATGCAGCGTGCCGCCGCGCGTGTACGCCGCCTGGCCGTTCGGCAGGGTCACTTCAAAGAGGGCGTCCCCGTCGATGGCGACATCAAGCGGGTTGCCGGTGGCGAAGAACGCACCCTGGCTGAGATCCTGAAGGGCGGCCGAGGTGCGGACACCCTTGCCCGTTTCGCGGGCCATGACTTGCACGTTGCCCTCGCCGTCTGGGACGCCGAGGTAGCGCAGTTCAGGGGCCATCTCGATGAAGGAGACGCGCTGGCTCTTGGAGCCGGGAATCTGCATCTTGGTAAGGTTGTCGGCGGCCAGGTCGAGCGACCGCTGCTGCGCGATCATCCCCGAGACGGCGGTGCGAAGTGAAGACCACATGGGCTAGGAGCCTCCTCAGCTCACTGGGCGGGCGATCTCGTTGACCGCCCGCCCAACCAGCTCGTCCTGGTACTGAATCAGCTTCTGGCTCGCCTGGTAGGCGCGCTGGAGCTCTAGCATGGTTGTCTGTGCGCCGGCCATGTCCACGTTGGATGACTCAACGAAGCCCTGGTGAATGGCCGTTGAGGTCGCCGGGGTGGGCACGTCGCCGTCGTTGCGGGCGGCGAACTGGTTGCTGCCGACTTTGCGAAGCGGCTGGTCCAGTGAGAACTCGACCAGTGCGAACCGGCCGATCTCCTGCCCTTCCACGCTCAGGGTGCCATCTCGGCTGACCTGGAGCCGGCCCGGCGGAATCTCGATGGAGTTGCCATCGTCGCCGATGACCGGGTTGCCCTCGCTGGTGGTCAGGCGGCCCAGGGAATCGCGGGTGAAGCCGCCGTCGCGCGTGTAGCGCAAGCCGTCCGGCGTCTGGACCGTGAAGAAGCCCGGGCCTTCAATGGCCATGTCCAGAGCGCGCCCGGAATCCTGGAGCGCCCCCTGCGTGAAGTCGATCATCGGCTCTTCGGCGATGGCCGCCATGCCCAACTGGCCGAGGTTGTTGTTCAGGTTGCCGGCGGTCCCCGGGCCGTTCTGGAGAATCATCATCTCGTCGAAGGTGGAGAGCGCCGAGCGATCTTGCTTGAAGCCGACCGTCTGGGCGTTCGCGAGGTTGTTCGTCACGAACTCCATCCGACGCATCGCCGAGAGCATCCCCGAAGCGGCTGTGTAGAGACCCCGAATCACTGATGTTCTCCTCTGCCTACGCGCCGCGTCGGGCGCCGGCCCGGCCCAGTGCGAAGCTTGCAACGCCGACCACCAGCAGGACGAGCAGCACCCCGCCGCCGCCGCTGAGGCCGAGCAGGCCCGTGGTGGGGACGCCCGTCACCGGGTTGTCGCCGCCCGTGTTTGGAAGCACCTTCGGCGGCACACCACCGCCAGGGGTCATCGAAAAGCGGCCAGCCACCGTCAGGCGGTTGCCGGGCGCGGTCGGCTGCGTACCCTTCGGTTCCACCGACACCTGCATCAGCTCCCAGGCCCGTTCGGGGATGGGCTGTTGCAGGACTGTGTCCATCCGGCCGATGCCGTTCGCCGTCATTTGCAGCGCGCCCAGGCGCACCCAGCTATTCGGCTCGGCGGTCCGGATCCAGGTCTGGTACTCGTCGGCGCCCGAGAGCGCTTCCAGGCCGGCCACCGTCACGCGGGCTTCGCCCTCGCTGGTGATCAACTCGGCCACGCCCGTCGCGTTCTGCGGCCCCCAGTTGGAGACGTTGGGCAGATACGAGAGGGTGATATGGATCGGCGTGCCGTTTGCCAGGGCTGTCCCAGCAGGCATGACCAGAGCCAGCGCGAACGCCATCAGCGCCACACCGGCGACGAGCAGGGAGAGCGTGCCTCCTGGCAACGTGCCCCTGGTCCCCCTGGCCCCCCCGGCCTCACGACTATGCATCGTTCCTCCTCGCGATCCTGAGCGCCTCAGCAGAAGGAACGCGGCCGAGCACAGTCCAGGGACGGCGCTCATGCCGCCACCTGCTGGGGCATGTGCGCGCGCAGGGCCGCACGCAGCTTGAAGACGGCTGCTGCGTGCAACTGACTCACGCGCGATGTTGAGACGCTCAGCACTTCGCTAATCTCTTTGAGCGTCAGCTCCTCATAGTAGTACAGGTTAATGACCAGCCGGTCACGCTCTGAGAGATCCTGGATGGCCTGCACGAGCGCGGCGTAGAGGTGCTGGCGCTCCACCTGGGCGTCTACACCGGGCGCGTCGTCGTCCGCAATCTGCTCCATCAAGGATGGGCGGTCGCCGTCGCCGTCGCTCGTGGGATTGTTGAGGGACACCACCGACGTGCTCGCGTCCATCAGCGCCTGCCCGAACTCCTCGGCGTTCATGCCGAGGTGGGCGGCCACTTCGCGGTTGGTCGGCACGCGCCCGAACTGCTGGGTCAGCGCGTCAAACGCATGGTCCAGGTCGCGTGCCCGCCGCGACGCGTCGCGGGAGAGCTGCTGCAAGCTCCGGATGGCGTCGATGATGGCGCCCTTGATGCGGCGGATGGCGTAGGTCTCGAACTTGACACCAACGCTCGGGTCGTACCGGTCAACGGCCTGAATCAGCCCGATGGTCCCGTAGCTGATGATATCTTCTGAGTTGAGCACCCCTGGCATGCTCACCGCCATCCGTCCAACCACGTATTTGACCAACGGGGCGTACTGCACGATCAACTGATCACGCAGGGCCGGGTCACGGGTTGCACAGAGGCGCGTCCAGAGGCCGTCGATGTCGGTGGCCTGCACTACCACGAGTTACTCCTTTCCGCCACCGCGGGCCGCCTGGGCGGGCGCGGTTGGCTGCTCGGTATCGCCGGCGGCTTCGGTGCCGGACTGGACAAGATAGTCACGTACGGCCCCGGAGCGGGCCATGGCGATGATCTGCGCGTCATTCAAGACCAGCCGCGTCTCGTCGCCGAGGATGCCGACGGCTGCCCGGCCCAGCACGGCCAGCACGACGCTGACCCCGCCGGCTTGCAACAGGCCCATCTCAGGCTCGACGCCGGCCGCCAGGCTCGTGACGTAGAGCGCCACGAAGATCAGCAGGATGGCCGGGAACAGCAGCCCGTTCAGGCGCTGCCTCAACTCGCCCGCGCTGGGCTTCTTCTCCGACGCGTCCGCCTTGCCCGACAGGTGGTTGAGGGCCGCGAGCACCTGCTCGTCGGTCGGCGCACCGGTCTCGTCGGCAGGTGCGCGCTCCAGGAGTGCGCTTGAGCCTTGCTGTTCAGCCATCACATCATCCCCCGGCGGCGGCGCTCACGCTGGATGTCGAGGGCGAAGCGGATGATCCGCTCACGCGCTTCTTTCGAGACATCCACGAAGGCGATGCCAAGTTCATGGGAAAAGTCTTCGTCGAGAGCGGTTTCGATGCGGCGCACCACCCGTGCGCGCAAGTAGAGCGGCTCGGGCAGGTTCCTCAGCGTGACCACGCGGCCACGCAGGTGGATCGGGATATCCGTGTCAGAGTCGGCGCGCGGTAGCCGAAGATCAAGCGCCAGTTCGTCGCCCGGCTGGAGCAGCAAGTCGCTACTGCCACGCAGGCCGCCCGCGCTCACGTCGTGCACGGTGAACTGCACTGATAGCTGCTCATCACCCGTATCCAGGCCCGCGTGTGTGCCAGCCAACCGCCCGTTCGGGTCTGTGCTGCCCGAGGTGACCAGCAGGCCCGTCGCCTCGGTGGACAGTGGCACGCGGACGTACTCGCGCTGCTGGATGCGCTCAACGCTGTGGATGGTCAGGCCGATCAACGGCTCCGGGGCCAGCCGCGTGAAGGCGACGCGCCCGAGTGTCTGGTAGAGCGCGTCCATGTCGCGCCAACTGTGGCAGGTAACATCCTGACCGGGCTGCACGTCCACGATTGGCTGATCCTCTGGTGCGCCTTCTACCCAGACGATGCGTGCATCGACGCGCCGGACGCTGGTGCGGAACCAGCGGCGATCATGCATCGGACCGGTGCCCACAATAACGGGCTGGCCTGCCTCGAAAGGGATGCCCGAAGCGTGCGTCATGCGTCGACTCCCGGCAGCGACACCATTTCCATTGCGACGACCTGCACGTTGGGGCTGACCTCGCTATAGGCCATCACCACCAGGCTGGACAGCGACAGTTCTGTGAAGCGCCGGACGCCCAGGCGGATGCGAGCCGGGCAGAGCAGCACGGGCTGGTAGCCCGACGATGCCATGCGCTCCATTGCCTCACGAACGGCCTTCATCAGTTGCTGCCCCTGGCCTGGCTCAAGCTGGAAGCTCGGGCCGCGCTCGGTGGCAACCATCGTGCGGGCCAGCTCGTGCTGAAGTGCAGGGGCCAGCGTCATCACGTGCAGGCGGCCGTCCTCGGCGGCGTACTGGCTGGTCGTGTGGCGGCCCAGCGACGCGCGGGCGTGCTCGGCGAGCATGTCGGGGTCTTTGGTGATGCGGGCCTGGTCGGCGATCGCCTCCAGGATCGTCACGAGGTCGCGCACGGAGACGCGCTCGCGCAGCAGGTTCTGGAGCACCCGCTGGACGTCGCCCAGGCTGAGCAGGTCCGGCACGACCTCGTTGATGAGGGCCGGGTTCTCTTCCTTGACGTGATCCAGCAGCGCCTGGACATCCTGCCGGGAGAGGATCGAGGCGGCCGACGAGCGGATGACCTCGGACAGGTGCGTGGTGATGACGGATGCGGGATCGACCACGGTGTAGCCGAGCATCTCGGCGCGCTCCTGCTCGTCCGGCGTGATCCAGATGGCGGGCAGGCCAAACGCCGGCTCGATGGCGGGGATGCCGTCGATCTCCTGCTCGGCAATGCCAGGGTTCATCGCCATCAGGCGGTTGGGGCGCACTTCGCCAGTGGCGACCTGCACGCCGCGTAGCTTGATGACGTAGCTGTTCGGGTCGATCTGCGCGTTGTCGCGAACGCGAATGGTCGGCAGGATGATGCCCAGCTCCAGCGCCATCTGGCGGCGGATGACCGTCACGCGGCCCAGCAGCGTGCCGTCCTGCTCGGCGTCGGTCAGGGGGATCAGCATGTAGCCGATCTCGATCTCCATCGGGTCAACCTTGAGGAACTGGCGGACGTTCTCAGGCTCGCTGGCGCTGGCCGTGGCTTGCTGGAGTGCGCTTGCCTGCTCGGCGGCCTCGGTGGCGATGCCGGCGTTCTTGGTGCGCCGCTGGATGGCGAAGGCCAGGCCGCCCAGCGCCGTCGCCATGACGAACAGCGGGAACTTCGGCAGGCCCGGGATGATGGCCAGCATCGTCAGCACGCCGGCCACCATGTAGAGGGCGCGCGGGCTGCCGAATACCTGGTTGCCAATGTCGTGCCCCAGGTTCGAGTCTGACCCGGAGCGGGTGACGATGATGCCTGTGGCCGTCGAGATCAGCAGGGCGGGAATCTGGGAGATGAGGCCGTCGCCGACCGTCAACAGGGTGTAGTTGCCGAGGGCCGTCATCACGGGCATCCCCAGTTGGAGTACCCCGATGGTCAGGCC
>JBBQBU010000096.1:0-14535 GCA_038318015.1 Chloroflexota bacterium
CGGCGCGAAGACCGCCGCGCGGTCCATCGAGCCGAAGCGCTCCAACGCCGCCAGCCAGCCGCCGAGCGTGCCCGGCACCGTGGACGACCGCACGTCGCGGCTGATGCCCTCGATACTCGGGAAGACGCCCGGGTCGGACGCAGCAGGCGGCAGGCCGATGTAGTCCAGGCCGTGAACCTGCCCGGTCTTGCCCTCGTGGATCAGCATGAAACCGCCGCCGCCGCCCAACCCTGACATGAACGGCTCGACCACGCCAAGCGCCGCGCCGACCGCCACGGCGGCGTCGATGGCGTTGCCGTCCTCCATCAGGATGCGGAGGCCGGCCGTCGCGGCCAGCCCGTGCGCCGCGCTGACTACGCCGTTCATCCCGACCGACGGCGCGCGATACGCCCCACCCTGCGGCCCGCCCAACGCTTCAACCGCCTGCCTGCTCCGCTTCGCTACGACCATGCCAGCCACCCCCGCGCCGCCCCATCAGGAGCGGCCATGCTTGTTGGGGGACACGGTAGGCACCCGGCCGTCGCATTGGCAACCTTCAGCGGCCACACCGGGTCGGCTGAGGGCACATGCGGATGGCCGCCACCGGTGTGCACGTCGTAGGGACGAACCGCCAATGCGCCCGAGAATGCGCCGGCCGGACGTCGCTGTCGTCCGTGTCATGTGTACCCGTTCCCCGTCGTCGCCGTTACACTTCAAGGAGCGCGGTCGTCGGCTCGGCCCGCGCATGGGAGGCTGGCTCATGGCAACGTTCATTCCGGAGCGCGGCAGCCCAGACCCGCCGCCCAATTCCCCTGGGGCTATTGCGTCGGCCCCGCAGACGGCAGCCGCGCCAGACGCCCCCGCACTCGCTGCGCCAGCCAGCCAGCCCCCGGCCACCCTGCCCGCTCCGCCCGCCCCGGTGCCATCCTGGGTTGCGACGGGCCGCCGCTGGCTCTCGTTTGTCGCCGCGCTCCCGATCTTCACGAAGGTCATGATCGGCAACGGCGGCGTCGTCATCTTCGGCGCGGTCGCTGGCACCTACGTCACCGCCCATACCGTCCGCTATGAGACGGCCGGCACCCCGCTGGAGCTGGCGTTCCTGTTCGCGGCGATTGGCGCGCTGCTGAGCGTGACGGTCAACTGGGTCGTCCTCAAGCTGGCGCTCCGGCCGCTGGACGGCATCACCCGGACCGTCGAGGCCGTCCGCAAGGGGAGCCTGCGCGCCCGCGTCGAGCGTGACCCGTTCAGCGACCCGCAGATTGAGACGCTGCGTGAGACGCTCAACGCCATGCTCGATCGGCTGGACGAGCACGGCGCGCGGCTACGGGCGCTCTCGTCACAGATCATCAATGCCCAGGAAGAGGAACGCCTGCGGATCTCCCGCGAGTTGCACGACGAGACAGCCCAGGCGCTGGCGTCGCTGCTGGTGCGGCAGCGGGTGGCCGAGCGGTCGCCGGACGCCGAGTCGTTGCAGCGCACGATGGCCGACCTGCGCGCCCTCACCGCCGAGACGCTGGAGGGCGTCCGCCGGATGGCCCTGGAGTTGCGGCCGACCATGCTCGACGACCTCGGGCTCGTGGCCGCCGTCGAAGCGTTTGGCCGGCAGTTCTCCCACCGGACTGGCATCCCCGTCGATGTCCGCATGACCCGCCGCCCGGAACGCCTGCCGCCCGAAGTCGAGTTGGTCGCCTTCCGGGTGATTCAGGAAGCGTTGTCGAACATTGCGCGGCACAGCGGCGCGAGCCGGGCGGAAGTACTCCTGGGGGCGAGCGCCGGCCTGCTCTCCGTCAGCGTGGCCGACGACGGGCAGGGCTTCGAGATCGAATCCGCCCTGGACAGCCGGCAGCGCAGCCTGGGCCTCTTCGGCATGCGCGAGCGCGCGGCGCTGGTCAATGGCCGCCTCAGCCTGGACTCGGCGCCTGGGCGTGGCACCCGCGTGCGCCTGGAGATCCCCACGCAGGCCACCTTGCCCTGACGCTGCCCCGCAGCACTCGCCGTCCCCGGACAGGCAGTGCCGCGTCAGGGCACCCTCGGCGCAGCCGCTAGCCCAGTATCGCGCTGACGGCTTCTGCCCAGCGCGGCGACCGTGAGCGGTGTCTCGCCGCTGGCATGAGCGACTACCTCTCAAAGCCAATCCGTGAGGCTGACCTGTCGGCAAAGCTGAATCACTGGGTCGGCGCGCACGTCGGTTGACGACGGTCAGACGGTCCATTCGCAGCGTTTCAGCGCGTGTGCGAGGCATCCGGCGCACACTGCCCCTCGACGGGCCGGGGTCAGCCATGCTAGGCTTGCCCTCCGTCATGATGACCGAGTCTCGCCCGATCTCTGAGTCACTCGCTGTTGGCGCGCCGTATTTTTGCGACGCTGATGGCCTTGTCACGATCTATAACGCCGACAGCAAAAACCTCGAATTCCTGCCGTCGAACTCGGTCCAGTTGATCGTCACCAGCCCGCCGTACAACCTGGGCAAGGACTACGGCACCGCCCGCGATGACACCACCTACCACGGCTACCTGGACTGGGTGGCCGAATGGTGCGAAGAGTTGTGGCGCGTGCTAGAGCCGGGCGGTCGACTCTGCCTGAACATTCCGCTGGACATCAACCTGTCGTTTGACGCGGGCGGCAAGCGCACGACCCAGAAGCGCCCGGTCCTGGCGGACTTCACGCACCGGCTGGTGAACGAGCAGGGCTGGCTCTACAACACTACGATCCTCTGGCTGGAAAAGAACATCTCGCGGCGTACAGCCTGGGGCTCATGGCTGAAGGCGTCTGACCCGTGGGTGAACACCGCCGGCGAAGCGGTGCTGGTGCTCTCCAAAGAGCGGCGCAAGCGCGACGGCAAGGGCAGGATCACCGAGATCACCCGCGAAGAGTTCCTGGACTGGACGCTTGGCCTCTGGGAGTTCCGCGGCGAGAACTCGAAGCGCTGGAAGCACCCGGCCCCGTTCCCTGAGGAACTGCCGCGACGGCTGATCCGCATGTTCAGCTTCAAGGACGACGTGGTGCTTGATCCGTTCCTCGGCAGCGGCACGACCTGCCGGGCCGCGAAGGACCAGGGCCGGCGCTCGGTCGGCGTCGAGATTGACCCGACGTACTACGCCATCGCCATCGAGCGGTGCCGCCCCGCACCGTCCCCCACGGCCAGCACGTTGATGGCTGTGGCGACGGCCCCCACCGCGCCCGATCTGGAGCGGATACTCGGGCTGCTGCCGGTCGCCAATGACGCGATGCAGCGGGTTGGCAAGGGCCAGTAGGCGGGGCGACGGCGCGTGGCGCGCGACCGCACCCCGTCCTGACCGGGCGTCCCGGGCGCGGCCTGCCGACGTGGTACACTCGCGCCATGCCGAATCGCGCTCGGTTCTTGCTGCTGGGGCTGGTGCTCGCGCTCTTCCTGACGCTGGCGCTGCTCCCCGCGTCGCCGATCCTGGCTGACGATGCCGTTCGCATCGACAGCCCTGCCAACGGTGCCAGCGTCGTCGGGACCATTGAGGTGCGCGGGCGGGCCGTCACGGCGGCCGGGTCCACATTTTCCTTCTACCGGCTGCACTACGGGTCGGGATCATCACCGTCGTCGTTGCGGCCCATCGGCAGCCCCGGTGACCAGCCTGTCGAGGATGGCGTGCTGGGCACCTGGGACACCGCGCCGCTGTTCTCGGGCGAGTACACGCTGCGACTGACGGTCTACGACACCGTTGGCAGGACGGCAACCACGCATGTGGTCGTCAACGTGCTGCCGGCCCCTACCCCGACGCCGCGCGGCCAGCCGGGCGTGCTGATACCGGTCGTGAACGAGACGCCCACGGCCACGGAGGGTAACGCCGGCCCACCCCCGACGCCCCTCCCCGAGTTGCCGCAACTGGTGCCGAACATCCCGAACATCATCGTGCCGCCGTCGGACTACGTGCCGCCGCCGATCCAGCCGGTCGACCCTGGCATCACGAATCCGGGCTTCCAGCCGATCCAGATTGATCCCCGCGCGCCAGCCTCCCTGCCGCAGCAGGTGCAGCCGGGGCAACCGGTCTCGGGCGCACTCCCGACGATGGACGCGTCGCAGCCGCTGCCGCCGCCGGCTCCGTTCAACCCCGTCAACCCGGTGGGGCCGCCTGGCGCGCCGGTCATCGCCCCCTACGAGCCGCCCCCGACGTTCGCGCTGCCGCCCACCCCGACCCAGTTCGGGCTGCCCCCGTGATGCGGGCGCGGTAGAGGCACGGCGCCCGCCGAACGCCGCACAGCGTCGCATGTCGAGGAGTGGCACCGGGCATGTCTCTGCTGCGCGGCCCGTGCGGTGCCAGTGGCCGACGCTCAGCAACGCGGGCCGCTACCCGATGCAAAACACCATACGTGCCGGGAACCGACTGGTGGTGTGCCCGGTCCGGCCCTGCTCAAAAGTGCGCGTGTACGGGCGGGCAAACGCTGTCAGCCCGCTGGCAACGAGCGCGCGCTGCCTGCCACGTCGCGGCGGGCGACCTGCTTTTCACGCTGAACGAGGATGAGGCGCGGGCGCAGCGCGGACTGCGACGGTGGCTGACGCGGTATCAGGCGTTCCTGTTCGTGCCGCTGGTGATGCTGACGCTGGACATGGCGTTCCGGTCCGAGGGCTGGCGCTTCACGTTGCGCGCGCTACACGGGCCACGACGCGCCGTCGAGGCGCTGCTGCTGACGCTGAGCATCACCCTCTGGATGTCGCCGTATCTGCTGCTCGGGTGGCGCTGGCTTGCCATCTACATCGGGACGCAGTGGGTCATCAACCTGTACCTCGGGCTGGTGTTCGCGCCAAACCACAAGGGCATGCCGACCTGGGCTACGGGGGTAAAACTGACGTTCCTGGAGCGGCAGGTGCTCAATTCGTGCAACGTGCGGCCGGGTGCCGCCTCGGATTACTTCTTCTGCGGCCTGAACTACCAGATTGAGCACCACCTGTTCCCGAACATGCCGCGCGTGAACTTCAGCCGTGCGCGGGCGATTGTCCGGCCCTTCTGCGCGGCGCACGGCCTCCCCTATGAGGACTTGAGCGTCGTCGGGGCGTACCGGCAGGCGCTCCAGGCGTTGCACGAGGTCGGGCAGGCAACGCGGAACGTCGCGCAAGCCTGACCCCGTGCGGCCCCCTTCACGTCCGCGCCCTTGCGTGCGTTCGTGTTGTGGAGCACGCCGGCGACTGCCCACGTCTCCCAGAACGCGCGGGCAGTCGCGCACGCCAGCTATCGGGTGGCCGACTCCCGCATCAACTGGTCGAGTTCGTCCTTCAACGCGTCCAGGTAGACCACACCGTCCCCCACGCTGGAGATCAGCCGCACCGGCACCTCCACATCGTCGGTGAACAGGAACCCTTTGCGGACCACCAGCCGCGTCGGACGGGCGGTCTGCGCGTCAAACGCGATCGCGTGGACCTCGCCCACCTTCTCACCGTCGCGGCTACGGACGGTACTGCCTTCCTTGATGACCGCGTTGCCAAGGTCTTGCTCCTCATGCATCGCCGCCACCTCGTCCCCAACGCCGCCCACGGCTTCGCGTCCATACGACTGGCCTGCGACTGGCTCGCTCCAGTTCGCCGGCCAGAGCATCGTCCCAGACGGGTATCCGTAGCTGGTGACAAACTCAGTGCTTCGCTCAGGCGGGGAGGCCGTGTAATCCGCCTCGTGGAAGCGCGGCACGTCATCCAACTGATCGCTGGAGTAGCGAACCTGAATGTGGCCCTCCCGTTGTTCCGTAATCGCGGCCAGCGGGATCTGGATGTCCCGGCCGAAGAGCATCCCCTTGTGTACCACGATCGCATGCACGTCGCCGCCATCCGGATCGAGGATCAGCTTGTCGATCTTGCCGATCTCTTTGCCGTCCGAGGTCATCACCTTTGCGCCGAGCTCAATCGCCATCATCGTGCCTCCCGTGCAGGTGTCCGACAAGGGCAACGTGCCACACAGATGCGCCGCCGTTGCCCGTCGCCTTCCGTACCTGCTGCTGCAAGATACGAACCGGCCACACGCCGAGCGTCCAGCTCCTTTCGCGCAGGGGCCGGACGTGCGGCAGACGGTCAGACTCGATGGGCCGGCCGGCGGCGGGTGACAGACGTGTTAGCGGGCCGCCCCCGCTGGCGTGGCCGCGAAGGCGTCGTAGCGCGCCGCCGCCAGCGACAGGGACACGTCGATGTCCTCGGCGAGCAAGTAGCGCTGCGCGACGAGCGCCTCGGCAGCCGCGCGCACCTGCGCCAGATAGTCGGCGCGGTCACGGTACCGCTCCTCGATGGACGGGCGCGGGTCGCCGGTACGCTCGCGCTCGGCCTTCGTGGCCGGGAACGGGAACGTCGAGCCTTGCATCAGGTTGATCTGCCCGGTGCCGCCGGTGTCCGGGTGGCGTGGGTTCCAGCCGGTGTAGGTCGCCACCGGCACCGCAACGTCTGGCATCCGGATGCCGGCCACCTCGTTGCCGTCCGCGTCCACCGCTGACACGTAGTTCTGATACCGCTCGCCCAGCGTCGCCGGCACCTGCATGATGCCCGCGTCAGCAGCCGACCCCAGGTCCGTGCGCCACACCATCAGCCGGCGCTCGGGATTCGGCAGGGCGGCCCCCGGGATGGTGCTGTACGCCGTCAGCGCTTCTTCCGGCGTGATCGCCGTCCCGTCCGCGATGCGCGGCACGGCGTTGGCGGGCGGCTCCACGCCATCAGACACCCAGCGGTCCAGGTTCACCAGCGCCGCGCGGATCAGCGGCGAGTAATTGACGGCGTTCAGGCCGTTCGCCCCGCGCGAGCCTTCGTTGCCGCTCTCGTGCACCAGCGGTACGACCCCATGGCCGTGCTGGGTGCTGCTCAAGAGGTAGCAGCGCACCTCGGCTGGCGGCTCGATGTCGCGGGTGTCGGCGAGGTCGGTGTGCAGCAACGAAGCGTCGCCCCGCCAGTACTCCGCCGACGTGTTGATGGTGAACACCTTCGGCATGCCGCCGAGTTGCCGCTGGCGGTCCAGCAAGCCGGCCGTCTCGCCGGTCAGCGGGTCCGTCTGCGGGTCGTCGGTGAACGGCATCAGGTGGCCGAAACTGGGCATGGACTGGTCGGACGGCTGGGCGTACCGCTGGTTGAACTGGCCGCGCCGCGCCCCTGCGACTTGCGGGATCAAGCCGTCAAACACCTGCCGCCCGTCCTCATCCAGGTTCAGCCCGAGCGACAGGTATAGCCGCAGGAAGCGCCCGCTCTGCGAGACGCCGTAACTGTAGGCGCGGTCCAGGCGGCCGACGCACGGGTTGCCGTCTGCTTCGGAGGCGTGGCGCAAGAATGCCGTGAAGTCGCGCATGGCCAGCAGCCCGACGCCGGCCACCGGGCAGTTGTTCGTCTGGTAGATGACCTCATACCAGACGCCCGGCTGGAACCCGCCCGCCAGCCAGACGCGCGACGCATCCGGCACCGGCTGGCCGGCCTCGTCGCGCGCGAACTGCCACTGGTCGCGCGGGACGACCGTGCGCTCGCCGCCCTGCCACGCGCGGGTGGTCAGCACGGCGTCGGCCTGGTGCACGTCGGCGGCCGGGAACGGCTGGTGGATGCGGTCGGCCAGCAGTTTGCCGTTCTCGGGATCGTTCGGCTGGAACTCGACGGCAACCGTCCCGACGATGGGCTGGCCGTCTGGCCCCAACGCCTGCGGTGCCTCAATGCCCATCAGCGCGTCGCTGCGGTAGACGTCCCACTGCCAGCCACACCACCCGACCGTCCAGCCGTGGCGCATCAGGAAGCCGTCGCCCGCGCCCATCTCCCAGACCGGCACGGCTGGCGAAGGTGCCCGGTTGAAGTGGCCGGGCGCGACTTTCTTGCCCCGGTTCAGGACATCGAACAGGAACCGTCGGTTCGCGCGTGCGGCGTCCACCGGCTGGAGGATGCAGAAGTCGGCCAGGAAGTGGACGCGGCCGGCGGCGTCGCGGGCGGCTTTGTCCAGGTCCACAATCGGCTGGTTGGCCGGGTGCGTCGGGTCGGACGCGAACCGCACGATGCCGTCGATGCGCTCATAGACGCCCCCGTCCCCGGATGCCGCGCCGTCGGCGAATAGCCCGCGCTTCTGGATCTCCAGCGCGACGACTCCCATGCCCGTCCTCCTGATGTACCCGAATCCCGTGTCCTGAAAACGGGCCGAGGATGGCCCCGTATGGGACCATCCTCGGCAACGATGCTTCGCGCGTGCGAAACGCGAGAGACTACTTGCCGGGCTGCACGGTCGGCAGGCCAGCTTCCTTCCAGCCGTTGGTGCCGCCCTCAAGGATGCTCACGTTGGTGAAGCCCATGTCCTTGAGCACCTTCGCCGCCAGCGACGCCTGCCCGCCGCCGCCGCAGGTGGTGATGATCGCGCGGTCGCGGTCCTGAAGGTCGGCGTTCCGCATCGCCTCGGGAAGATCCTGGTCCGCGCGGAGCGGCAGCGTGCCCAACGAGACGTTGACCGCACCGGGGATGATGCCGGTGCCAGCCAGCCCATCCGCGTCGCGCACGTCCACCACCAGGGTGCCGGCCTCTTCCTTCATCCGACGCTGTACCTCTTGCGGGCTGAGCATCGGCGTGCCCTCGCGGCCCTCGGCCACCATGTCCTTGAACGTCTTCGCCATATCTCTCTCCCTCGTCTCCCAGGGCTGTTGATGTGTCCAGCGTCCGCAACCCTGTCCCTCGTTTGTACCGCATCAGGTGGCTCACGTAGGAGCTTTCCACCGGTAGCCCTGCCCCCCTCTCCCACTTGTGGGAGTGGGGGTCAGGGCTACCGGTGGTCAGGCGCGAATGCCGGGCATGACCTCGCGCGTAATCAGCTCGGCTGCGTCCCAGTAGTTCGGCCACTGTTCAGACTCGGCAATCGAGAAGATGTGGTGATTGACACCAAGCTCGGTCAGGTTCCGCAACTGGGCAACGACCGTGTCCGGCGTGCCAACCAGCATCCGACCGGCCAGCGCCTCCGGCGACAGGTTGCTCTTGACGGCCAGTTCATCGGCCATCCGCTTCGCGCCAGCGTCGTCCGCCGCAATGCCCACGAACGTCATCACCGTGACGTCCATGTCCTTCACGTCCTTGCCGTTCGCCGCACAGGCCGCCGCGTACTGGGCGTACTTCTCCTTGAACAGGCCGGGGTTCCGCGAGACGCCGCCGGCTGCATTCCAGCCCTGCCCATACTTCGCCGCCAGCCCGATCATCTGCTCGCCGCCAGCCGCGATCCAGAGCGGCACGGGCGGGTTCACCGTGCGGAGGCTGGCGTTCTTGAGCTGGAAGTACCGCCCCTCATGGGTCACTGTTTCACCATCCAGCAGCCCAGTCATGATCGGCAGGTACTCCTTGAACCGCCCGATGCGGTGCTCGAAGTCCAGGCCGAACGCGCCGTGCTCGTTCACCTGATTGCCCGCCCCGATGCCCAGCAGCACGCGCCCGCCCGACAATTCCTGGAGCGCGCCGGCCATCTTCGCCATCATTGCCGGGTGCCGGAAGGTGGCTGCGATGACGTTGGTGCCCAGCAGCAGCTTTTCGGTCTTGACCGCAATGGCCGTCAGCAGTGTCCAGACTTCGGGGAACGTCTCGATGCCGGACGGCCGCTCGAAGTAGTAGTGGTCGGGCAGCCAGACGGCCTCAAACCCGAGCTGCTCCAGACGGATGCCGTCTTCCAGCATGACTCGGTGGCTCGGGAACGGGTTGGTCGACGGATCGCCGTCGCCCCGCGAGATGAGATGAACCCCAAATGTGACTGGCTTCATGTGTCCCCCTCGTGTGTTCGCTGGCAGGGTATAGGCCCACATCCGGGGTGTCAACCCGTGATGCGCGGCGTCGCACGCGGTACACTTGGATAGAGACGCCCGCCGCCGGCCAGCATCCTGGCTGGCCGGATGAGGAGGAACCGCCGTGGGACCAGAGTATCTGATCGTCCTGGGCATCATCGTCGTGCTGATGGTGGTGGTCCTGTTCACGGCCACCGTCAAGGTCGTGCAGGAATACGAGCGGGGCGTCGTGTTCCGCCTCGGCCGCTACGTTGGGGCGCGCGGTCCCGGCCTGATCCTGCTGTTGCCCGGCATCGAGCGGATGGTGAAGGTTGATCTGCGCGTCGTGACGATGGACGTGCCATCGCAGGAGGTCATAACCCGCGACAACGTGACGGTGAAGGTCAACGCGGTCGTCTACTTCCGCGTGCTGGACCCCGGCTCGGCCGTCACGCGGGTGCTGGACTTCATGCGTGCGACCTCGCTGGTGGCGCAGACGACGTTGCGGAGCGTCCTCGGGCAGTTTGAGCTTGACGATCTGCTGGCGAGCCGCGAGAGCGTCAACGACCAGTTGCAGCACATCATCGACCAGCAGACGGATGCCTGGGGCGTCAAAGTCACGTCCGTTGAGGTGCGCGATGTCGAGTTGCCGGACACCATGAAGCGGGCGATGGCCCGACAGGCTGAGGCCGAGCGCGAGAAGCGAGCGAAGATCATCCATGCCGAAGGAGAGTACGCGGCGGCTACGCAGTTGGCGCAGGCCGCGAAGGTCATCAACAGCCAGGAGGCCGGCATGCAACTACGGTATCTCCAGACGCTGACCGAGATCTCGTCAGAGCGCAACCAGATGATTGTGTTCCCGCTGCCGATGGACCTGGTCCGGATGCTGGCGTCGGCACTGCGAGGCAGAGGCGACGGCAAAGACACGAACACGAAGGAG
This sequence comes from Chloroflexota bacterium, assembly GCA_038318015.1. Taxonomy (GTDB): domain Bacteria; phylum Chloroflexota; class UBA6077; order UBA6077; family JACCZL01; genus JADZEM01. The sequence goes on from JBBQBU010000096.1 coordinate 10,616, forward strand.
CCGGTCGCGCCGCGCCGCTGACGACGAGCGCGGCATCCGGTGCCGGGCGCCCACTACTCACCCGGTGGCGCTTCGGCTGCTCGGCATTTGACAGGCTCGGCGCGCGTCGGGTTGACGCTGCGCCGGCCCGCTGGTATCCTCGGAGCCGCGTAGAGGTGTGCCCGTTTGATGGCTTTGTGGGCGACCAAGCACAGCCCGGGGCGGCTGTCGTCTGCGAGGCAGTGGCGCGCGCTCGTGGGCAGACGGTCATGGATGGCTGCGCTGCTCGTTCTCGGCTGGACGGCCCTGCTGCCCGCCCAGGCCAGTGCCACCCACGTGCCAGGGTTGATGATCCGCGACACCAGCGGCCCGCCGATGAGTGCCGAGCCGGGCGCTGGCGGCCCCATCCAGCCGGCCCCACCGCGCGGCCTCGTGCCGAGCCAGCCCGGCGACGTGCAGCGCCAGGGCAACGTCGTCGCCCTCTTTGACGACCCGACCGACCCGCTCATTGTGCTGGCCGTCGAGAACGGGTACCTGACCGTGCGGCTCCGCTGCGGCCCGCTCTGCCCGAGCATCCGCATCGGCGACTACGTGGTGGCCGAAGGGCGCCGGCGCAGTGAAGCCGTGCTGGACGCACGCGATGTCTGGGTGGTGTCGCCGTGAACGTGGTGCCGGCTATCACCGCCACGAAGACGTTCGACGAGTCGTTCGCCCGCGAGGTCATGCGAAGCGAGCGCCTGCGGATCACCGTCGTCGTCATCGGCCTGACCATCATCGCCGGGCGCTGGGCGTCGTTGTGGCTGTTCTGGCCCGAGACTATCGAACTCCAACTAGGCAGCGCACTCAATCTGGCCGCGCTCAGCACCCTCTGGGTGGTCCTGTTGACCTACGAACTCTATGTGCTCGCGCGCCTCACGGTGCTGCTGCGGCGCGGCAAGCGGCTGCCGACTATCTTCCGGTACACCAACGCCTTCGTCGAAATCAGCCTGCCGACGATGATCATGCTGTTCGGCCTGGAAGCCTCCAGCCCGGCCTACGTCCTCTACACCCCGCCGGCCTGGGCCTACTTCCTTTTCATCATCCTGGCGACGCTGCGCCTCGACTTCTGGCTCTGCCTGTTCACCGGCCTGGTGGCGGCGATCGAATACACGCTGTTGACAATTCACGTCGTCAGCCAGCCGCAGACGGGACCGATTGACCCGCTGCTGATCGCGCCGTTGTCGCACGGTGTCCGCGTTGGGCTGCTCATCGGGGCCGGCGTGCTGGCCGGCCTCGTCAGCCTGCAAGTGCGCCGGCAGTTTACGCGGGCGTTGCGGTCCGTCGAGGAGCAGAACCGCATCCTCGGCATGTTCGGACAGCACGTCTCGCCGGCCGTCGTCGACCGGCTCTTGAGCCAGGATGTCGCGCTGGGCGGCGAGGTTCGCCACGTCTGCGTGATGTTCCTGGACATCCAGGGCTTCACCAGCTACTCCGAGAGCCGGCAGCCGGAAGAAGTCGTCACCTACCTGAACCGCCTGTTTGCCGTGATGATCGACGCCGTGAACGCCCACAACGGCATCGTGAACAAGTTTCTCGGCGACGGCTTCATGGCCGTCTTTGGCGCGCCGATCACCGACCCGAGCGACTGCCGGAACGCCGTCGCCGCGTCGCTGGAGATTGTCAGGCGGACCGAGGCGATGAGCGCGGCGGGCGAGATTGAGACGACGCACATCCGCATCGGCCTGCACGCGGGCGAGGCCGTGACCGGCAACGTCGGCTCGTCGGCGCGCAAGGAGTACACCATCATTGGCGACGTGGTGAACCTCGCATCACGCCTGGAGCAACTGAACAAGCAGTTCGGCTCGACGCTACTGGTCTCCGAAACGGTCTTGCAGCGGCTCGGAGACGAGGCGCTGCGGGCCGTGCAGACGCTCCCGCACGGGCCGATGCAGGTCAGGGGCCGCGAGCAGGCCGTCGAGGTGTTCGAGATCCAGCCGACGGCCTGACGCGCCGACCCAACCCTTCGTCCCTCTGGTGCAACGACACGTCGGCGTGGTGTCCCTCGGCTGCGATGCAGTGCACCCTTAGCCGAAGCAGCCCAACTCCGCACCGCGCCGGCCACCGCCCTCGATGCGTCGCTCCCGCGCTCTCGCCCACAGCTTGACGGGTGGTCGGCGGCCGGCTAAACGCGACGCTGATGCAACGTTGTGTGCAGAAGTCCGCGCAGGGTCATGCCGACTGCGGAACGAGTGGAATAGATGCGGAAGATGCGGGCAATCATCCGGGCGTTGATCGTCATCAGAACAGAGGGCTTCCTGCCGAGGATCACGGCAGTAGCCGAGTGGACTGCGGCGGTAGGGGCGGCGCGCCGTGTACGTTCGTAGACGGCAAGATACCATCTACCTGGCCGCCCGGAGACGCCCAGCCGACCGGAGATGCCCGGCGCGCCCTGCCAAACGACCCCGAGAGAGGACCGAGACGCCCGTGGAGCCTACCGCTTCCCCAGCCCCAGCCCCTGCTTCTGGCCCCGCGCCTTCGCCTGAGGCCATCAATGCCCGCATTGCCGGCACGTTGCCGGCGGTGCTCGGCGTCCGCTTTGTCGCCGTGGCGCTGGACTGCGTGGTTGCGGAGTTGCCGCTGCGCGACGACCTGCTGAACGGCGGTGGCATCGCGCATGGCGGCACGCTGATGGCATTTGCCGACACCGTCGGCGCAATTGCTACCGTGATTAACCTGCCGCCCGGTGCCCGCACGACCACCATTGAGTCGAAAACGAACTTTCTGGCAGCTGCAAGAGGCGGCATCCTCCGTGCAGAAGCTACACCGTTGCATCGCGGACGGCGCACAATGGTCTGGCAGACGCGCATACTCGACGGGAGCGGGCGGCTCGTCTCACTCACGACGCAAACACAACTCGTCATCACCTGAGGCCAACTCCCCCTGCACGCCAGCTCCGTTCGATGTACCATACAGCCCAGCAATGGGAAGTCCACGTGGAGCAGTCGAGCCTGTCTGACGTGATGCCGCAACCGCCCGCGCGCCCACCCGATTCGACACCGGGCGGGCTGTCTGCCGCCCCGCTGACGAGTACGGCGCGGGTCGAGGCTGCGATTAGCGCGTGGCAGCGGCAGTTGCTCAACCTGTCGAAGAGCAACAGCCTGCTGTATTTCGACACGGGCGACGTGGGCGACGGCAGCCGCCGGCCGCGCGGCATCGCCATCGCTCAGCCCGACCCGGCCACCCTGTTCGACCGGCTGGCGAACGACAACAAGAAGCAGACAATGGTCAGGCCGCCGACTGCGACGCTGCTGCCGCTGGACCTCGACATCACGGCCCCTGGCGACGCCGAGGCCGACCCTATCTCGGCCGCCCCCAGCCCGGCCGGCCCCGCCGACGTGGGTGCCGCTGTTCCGGTCGTGGCCGCTGCCCCCACGCCGACATCGGCACCGCCTCCGAAGCCGCCCGCCCCGAAGCTGAAGGCTAACGAGATCCTGCTTGATGCGGAACCGGCCCGGCACGACGCGCTGATGTACCGGCTGCGCTTGCGAGCGCGGTCGGCGCTGCTGGAGCAGGGCATCGACGTGCTGTATGTGGCGTTCGGGCTGCTGGAGTGGACGAGCACGCTCGGGAGCGCCGAACCGGCCACCAGCGAGCGCATCCGCAGCCCGTTGCTGCTGCTCCCGGTGCGGCTGGAGCGCCAGCGGTCCATTGATCCGTACGTCCTGGTGCCGCTCGACGAAGCGCCGATCCTGAACCCGGCGCTGGCCTACCAGCTTGACACTGCGTTTCAGGTCAAGCTGACGCTGCCGGACCCGGAGGCTGACGGCGACTTCGACTACGCTGCAGTGCTGGCAAACCTCCGCGAGCAAGTGGCCGCGCAACGCTCCTGGTCGGTGCTGGACGGCGCGTACCTGGGCCTGTTCTCTTTCGCCAAGCAGGCCATGTACACCGACCTTGCGGCG